>JAGBMA010000220.1 GCA_017635095.1 Ruminiclostridium sp.
CGCCTGCGGCGCATTTAAACAACGGACACATTCCTTGATGTCAAGCTCATTTCGTCCTTCGGACGAACAAAAGTGCATGGAAAATCCTAAAATATATAAATTTTCCTTGCACTTTTGCAGCCAATAAATTGCTTCAAGCTGCGCTATGAAGCAATTTGTTGGCTGATGAGCAGACATTAATTAATGTGTCCTCAATAACTGCCTTTTGGCAGTTATTGGCTGATGATCAGACATTAATCATGTACTGCCTCCGCAGAGACAAGTATATCACATTATACGCGGAATGTAAAGTGTATCGGTCACCCCGCGTACATTATGCGTCCGTTTTCGGGATCTACCTTTGCGCGCCCGTTCTTTACCGAATGGGATATACCCATGGACACGGCGAGTTCCGCAGTCTCAGTCGTGCGTGCAAAACCGAACAGCTTCGCGGTCTCTTTCACCAGCTCGGCGCGTTCAAGGCTTATTGAAGCTGCAAGAATATAAACGACGGCGGCACCTATCTCCTCCGTGGCTATGTCATCGAGCTTCCGCTTCGTTCCGTCCTCGGCAGGTCCTCTGAAATCGCGGTAGGACGCGGGGTCGGTCTCAAAGCTCCATACGAACACGGAGTCCCTGCGTTCTGTCTTCTGAAGTCCAAGCGTATCGAAAACTTCGGCAAACCGTGCTTCCGCCTTGGCGGATCTCTTCATGCCAAATGCGGTGAGAACGTAGTGAAGCAGTACGTTCCTGCTCACAGGCGCTTCCCATTTCACCGCGGCTTCTATGATGCGTTTTATCTGAGACGTGGAGCTGTTGTCATAGTAGTATTCCTGATTGCCGATGACCTCCGGGACAAAGGGAACATAAACGTGGGGATCCGCTTCCTCCGCGGGAGCTTCTTCTTTCTCGAAAGTAAGCTCACGCTTCTCCGGTGCAGTCTCTTCCTCCTGCGGTTCGCCGGAACGCCGTGCGGCAAGCGTTGCTTCGATCTCGTTTCTGAGATGATCCAGCACCTTCGCGGAGCTGTCGAGCCAGTCAAGAGCGTGTATGTTCACTATGCGCCAGCCCAGTCCTTTAAGCACCGACGGCTGGACTATATTTCGGTCGCGGGCGTTTGTAAGGTCGAAACTGTTCCTGCTGCCGCACATTATCCCGAGCAGGTATCTTCCCTCCTCGTCAGGGTCGATAACGCCGATGTCGATCTTGTAATCGGAGCTTCCGATGCTGCGGCGGACGTTGTAACCGAGGGCTTCAAGCTCTCTCGCTACGCTGTCGGCGAATGCACCGCCGCTCTTGTCTCCGCCGACTACCCTGCGCACAGGAAGAGCGGAGTTGCCCTTAGCCGCGAAATCGAGGAACCCGCGAAGCCCTGCGACTCCCTCGGAGCGCGTTCTGCCCGCGTCTATCTGTTCGGGTCTTATCACGGAATAAACGATCATTTCTTTTCTCGCGCGGGAAATTGCGACGTTAAGTCTCCGCCAGCCGCCGTCCTGGTTCACAGGCCCGAAGTTCATGGAAACATTGCCGTCCTTGTCGGGTCCGTAGCCTATCGAGAAAAGTATCACATCACGCTCGTCACCCTGAACATTCTCAAGGTTCTTCACGAGTATCGGCTCGTACATCTCGTTTGCGTACTGCTCAAGCTCAGGGTTCTTACGGAGCTCGTCGGCAAGCATATCATCAATAAGAATCTGCTGGATTATATTGAATGTGACAACGCCTATGCTGTCCTTTCTGAGCACCGGATCCGAAAGTCTCCGCACGATCTCCGCCGTGACAGCCTCTGCCTCGGCGCGGTTCTGCTTTGTGCCGCCCTTGTCGTAGAAGCCGTCAACGTGCACCCAAGTCACCTTTGACACAAGATCGTCCGGCGACGGGAAAGTGCGCAGACTGCTGTCGTAAAAGCGGCTGTTGCTGTATGCGATAAGGCTCTCGTGGCGGGAGCGGTAATGCCAGAGCAGGTGTTTCTGCGGCATTGCAAGAGCAAGACAGTCGTCAAGGACGCTTTCGAGATCCTCGATCTCGATGTTCTCCTCATCGACCTGATTTGCAGTAAAGAACGATGTAGGCGGGAGCTGTTTCGGGTCACCCACCACCACCACGTTCTCGCCCCTCGCTATGGCGCCCACAGCCTCGCTCGTCGGGAGCTGGGAAGCCTCGTCGAAGATAACGAGATCGAATTTCCCGAAAGACGGGTCGATGTACTGGGCAGCGGAGATCGGCGACATGAGCATACACGGACAAAGTCTTCCGAGAAGGTTCGGAATGCTGTCGAAGAGCTTTCTTATCGACATTCCCCTCGCTCCGCTCTTTATCGCTTTCTGCAGTATCGCAAGCTCCGACGAATTGCCGGTCTTTCCGGTAGATGTATCGGGGACCCGTGCGGAAAGACGTGAAACAAGCTCCTCTATGGTAAGCTCCTCGAAACGCGCGGTGAAATTACGGTACTTCTCCACAGTCCGCTCGTACTCCGCGCCCTGAAACGCTTTCAGCAGCGGCTCGGACTGCACGGAGCGGGAAATGACGGTCTTGCATACGGAAGCCGCGACTGCGCCTCTGATGCTCGTTTCATCGACGATGCCGTTCCTGTAAGCTTCCGCCGCGGACGCAAGACCAAGGCTGTTCAGCTTTCTGAGGCTGTTTTCAAGCACCACCCGGTCACGCAGTATCTCTGCGGCTGCTAAATACCCGTCGGCTTCTTTCTTTACCTCGCCGAAGAAGGAAGCGCCGGTGCAGACCGCAGTCACGTCGGCAGCAAACTCGCTCTTCATACGGTCGCAGACACCGAGCAGATCGTAGTACCCGAGTTCTGCTCCCGCAAGCGCCGTACTTACCGCAGGGTCACTCTTCTTCGCGATCATGGCGTTCTTCAGTTCCGGCGAAACGCTGCCAAGCATCGTGCGTATCTCAAAAGATACCGGAAGCGCTGTTTTAAGTCTGCCGAAAGCGGTATTCGCGCCGCGCCACAGCTCGCCGAAATACTTTGTCACCAGCGGATCGGCATTGTCGAGCGAAGCTGAAAGCTGCTTATATTCGGACAGTGTACCAAGTATCTCCGCTATGTTCTCTTTAGTGACGAAAGAAGAATCTTTCGCGTAAACGGCAAGCTCCTTCACCTGTTTTCCGGAACCTATCGCCTTTCCGATGAAGTTGCTCTGCTGGGTCTTTTTCCAGTTTATCAGCGCGGCGTCGGGGTCAAGGCTCCAGATGCTCTGCTCGAACTTTTCTCCGTAATCCGCCCGTATCCCGCTGCATCGCATTCCCGCGTCAATGAGCTTTTCGAGCTCTCCCCGCACAAGCTGTGGGTTCTCACCGTTTATTATGCCGTCGATGAGGAGCTCCGGTGCATTCACCTCTTTGAGCAGTTTCAGGAATCCGTCGATACCCGCCCTGTCGGACGGAAGCGCGGCACCGAGCGTCTGCCCCAGCGCATCATATGCCGCGGCAGCTTCACCGGCCTTTTCCGCCAGCATCTTTGACAGCTCCGCGAATGCGCTTCTGAGCTCTATCGTATATTCCGAAAGGCACACGTTTTTCAGCGGCGAGTTACCGAGCCCGCCCAGGTCTTTTCCCGCAGCCTCCGCATCTGCCGCAGCTTCGAGCCACGAGGAGTAGTCAAAGGAAGTTGCGCTTCCGATAAGTTCCGGCGGAACCGTCACCTTTCCGTCGAAAGCTTTGGCGGCTTCATATCCCGCGATCGCGTCGGAGACCGACATTCCCGCAGCTCTCTCCTTGTAAAGCGCTGCCATTGTATCGTTGAGCTCTTTTCTGAGAGAGTGCAGCTTCTCCGCTGTCTGCTCATACTCGGCGGGGGATTTGATACGGCTCATGGAAAGGGCGGTATCGAGCTGGTTCAGCACAGCCCGCTTATTGGACTTGTTCGAGTGCAGCTCAAGGCAGAACGGGTCAAGTCCGATCTTCGCGAGCCTTTTCTGCACAACGGAAAGAGCCGCCATTTTCTCGGCTACGAAAAGCACCGACTTTCCCTGGAAAAGCGCGTTTGCGATCATATTCGTGATGGTTTGGGATTTACCGGTGCCGGGCGGTCCGTGCAGCACGAAACTGCGCCCGAGGGAAGCTTCGTATATCGCGGCGAGCTGAGAGGAATCCGCGCTCATGGGCACAGCCATATCCACGGGAGCTATCTTCTCGTCAAGGGTGTGGGGCGAGAGATCGAGGTCTTCCGTCTCCCACTCGGTCTTTCCGGACATAAGGCTTGCGACCACCTTGTTCTTTGCAAGCTCATCTGCGCGGTTGCGGATATCGTTCCACATGATGAAGCGGCTGAAGGAGAACTGACCGAGGAATGCAAGTTCTTCCACGTCCCAGCGCTTCTTCGACATCACCGCCTGACGCATGGTGCTCAGCACCAGCGGTATATCCACGCCGTTCTCGTCTGAGGGAAGCGGGTCGAGCCCGTTTATGGAAAGCCCGTGATCCTGCCGCAGAAGTTCGAGCAGCGTAATATTCATCTGTGTTTCTTCTCCCCGAACCCGGAGAGAATACGACTTATCCTGTATCTTCCTGACGAGATCCACCGGCACGAGTATCAGCGGCGCGTACTTCGGCTTCACGCTCTTGTCGGTTTCGTACCAGCGCAGAAATCCGAGCGCCAGGTAAAGTGTATTCGCACCGTTCTCCTCAAGGCTCACCTTAGCGTCGCGGTGCAGCTTTTTCAGCGTCTTTTCAAGCTCCGTCTCACTTACGAATGTGCGCAGCCGGCGGTTTCTGAACTCCGACTCCGCGATAGATGTTATAAGATCCCGGTCATTCTCGATCTCGTATATCCTGCTGTCGGACAGGGTGAACGACTTCTCCTGCGGTGCGGGCATGATCCGGAAGCTCTCGCCGTAGGAGATGACATCTTCGAGCTTTGCGATATCCGCAGTCATGAACTGGACGTTCGATGAGGCGGGACGGAAGTTCAGGAGGCTGTTCCGAAGGCTCAGGTCAAGGAGCTTGCGCTCCCAGATCATCTGCTTCGTGAGCTCTTTCCCCTCGGCAAATCCACCGCGTCTTGAAACGTCGATATAGCGCGGCGCATCGGTGATCTCGCTGTCCCCGCGCTTTCCGTAATCCACGGCCTTGTATTCCCCGTTCTCCGCAACTCTTGCGGGGATAGGGCGAATGCCGCTTCCTCTGCAGCGTCTCACATCAACTGCACATACGAACTCCTTCGGCTCGTCAAGCCTTGCGAGAGCGTGTTTTTCGGCGCGGGCAAAATCAGCGTCCGTTCCTGCAACAAAGTCCGTGCACTCAACGACGCAGATCTTGTCTATTCCCTCGGCAGCCCGTTTTTTGACCGCGGAAGCGTCGTCCTCGGCACAATCTGCGAAAGTCTCGTCCTCAAGCCATACCCCCGCGAACGCGTGACCCTTCACGATGACGATGAGCGGATTTAGCCCGATCTGTTCAAGGCAGGACGCGTACAGCAGCGACAGATCGAGACAGGTGCCGTGCTTTTCGGTAAGTACGGTATATGGGAGCCGGACACGCTGGCCGGACTTTTCGTAGCTTGCGGGCGGGACTATATAGGCGATGCTGCGAGCCTGGAGAGCCGCATAGACCGCGGCAGCCTGTTGTTTCACGACGTTGGGATCTTCCGACTGGTAACCCGTGAATGACGGAGAGCCCGTCCACTGCTGCATATAAACCGATGCTTCCGAGATCACCTCGTTCACAAGCGGGTGATTGGGCATACAGAATGCGGATACGAGCTCCGGCATTATACCGGCTCCGCTCCATTCGTCATACGCAAGTATCTCCACGGGAATATCGGACTCCGCAAGCACTTCGTCTTCTTTTAACGCGGTAAGATGAATGTTTCCGGCAGTTTTTTCCGTGAGCGAGAACAGAAGCTCAGGAGAAAGCGTGAGCTTCACCGGCGAGATCTCCGTTGTACGGAGCCCCTCGGCAAGCTGCACCATAAATCCGGCAGGCTTAGCGAACTCCGGCTCGAACGCTGCTCTGACAGAGATGCCCTCAATGGAATTCTCGCCGTCGTTTATGATATTTATGCTCCTGATAAGCGGTATGTAATTCTGCTGCATTGCAAAACTGAACACTCCGCTCGTATGTGCTTCTATCCTGATATTTCCGTTCATTTCACAAGTCCTTTCGGGTATTGTATCACATACTACAAGTATATCATTTTTGCCCCGAAAAATCAATATACGGTATTGAAAAAATTGATTTTTTGTGTTATTATACATCTATAGGAATTTGCAGTATGAAAGGCGGTATATTATGGCAGTATTCACAGCAGACAACAAGGCTTTTTCTTTCATGGGCAGGACGGATCTCTCCGACCCCTGCGCACCGATGCTCATATATCCCGGCGCGAACGTATCATTCGCATTCACGGGCAGCTCGTTATCCGCGGAGATTGAGAACATCTCCATGACCGATGACCCACAGTGGATCGGCGCAGTCATCGACGGCGTGCAGCATAAATACGAGCTGAGAAAAGACACCGCGAGACAGACGATAATGCTTGCGGAAGGGCTTGAAACCGGCACACACACCTGCATGATCTTCAAGCGTCAGGCAGCGGCGCATTATTTCAGGTTTCTTTCGGTGCAGGCCGACAGCGTTCAGCCCCTCGGCAGAAAGTATGATCTCAAGCTCGAATTCTTCGGTGACAGCGTCTCCGCCGGTGAAGTCACCGAAGCGGTATATTACGAGGGAATGGCGGATCCGACAGACCATCACGGAATGTATGACAACAGCTATTTCAGCTATACTTTCTCAACTGCCCGGAAGCTTAACGCCGAGTTCAACAACAACTCCCAGGGCGGTCTTGCCCTGCTCGACCATACAGGCTATTTCTACGGTCCCGCGGTTGAGACTCTCACCGGTCTCGAAAGCACATACGATAAACTGAGCTATGTTCCCTACGCGCCCTGCGGCACGTCCGAATGGGATTTTTCCCGTTACACCCCCGACTTCGTTATCTTCGCGATAGGTCAGAATGACGCTAACCCGGATCCCGACGCAGTTTTCGATAAAGCATACACCGAGAAGTGGAAAGCGAAGTACAAGGAGATACTGCTCGACCTTAAAACCCGCTACAAGACCGCGCGGTTCATCATCATCACCACCGTGCTGAAACACGAGATGAAGTGGGAATACATTCTCGACGAGCTCTGCGCCGAACTTGCGGATCCTGCGGTGACCCGTCTCCGGTTCAGACGCGCGGGGCTTGCCACCGACGGTCACCCCCGCATAACCGAACAGGAAGAAATGGCGGAGGAACTCACCGCGTACATAAAACAGCTCACGCAGAAATAAAAAACGCGGCAGTGCTTATCGCACTGCCGCCCGGTTTATCTTCTGTATCTTACGTTCGACGCGTTGCGGGCGAAAAGCACCGTCCTGTCCCGCAGATTTACCCGGACAACGCTGAGCCCGTACTGTTCAAGCTCGTATTTATGCTGCATGAAGGCATCGTCAACAGACGCCCCGCATATTCCGTATATTTCATCGAATGTGAGGGTCTCTGTGCCAAGGCAGCTGTCTTTAAGGTAGTTCCATAATTTGGTGTACTTGCTCATTTCGTCCTCCTGTCGCGCCGGAAATGATGCGGTTCCGGCTGAATCGTTCAACAATTACCACTATTATTTTACCACAATTTTCGCCCCATGTCAACATTTGTCTGAAAACAGCGCCGGAATATTGACTGTCACAGCATTATGTGCTCTGACCATGCCGTACATATATGCCAAAGGAGATCTTACTCAATTGAGCGAACAGAAAAACAACGCTGATCCGGGAAGAATGTTCCGGATTTTCGCCGCGCATATCCTCCCCATAGTCATAGCCGCGGTCATTGCCGCCGGAGCAGGATTTTCACTTGCAGAATTCATTATACCGAAGAGGTATGTGTCGGAAGCTGTGATCCGGGTCGGGATATCCGCCTCCGGACCCGACTCCCCTGCCGCAGACGAGACCGCTCTCGTGAATACCTGCCGGATCCTCTTCACGAGCAGCCGCGTTTTTGATGAGCTTAATTCTCACTTCGGCAATATTTACACCGACGATCAGCTCGGAAAGATGATAAAGGTAGGATCCGCCGCCGGCAGCAACTTACTCAGGATCACTGTCGAGACCGGGGATCCGCAGGAATCCCGTGACGCTGCGGACGAACTTGTGAAGCTCGCATCTGACGAGTTCGCAAAGACCATAGGGAACGGTTCGATAAAAACTGTTTCTCCGCCGTTTATCCCGGACAAGCCCACATTCCCCGGCACCGCTTATTTTACTGCGGTCGGCGGAGCCGTAGGTCTTGCAGTATCCTACCTTTTCTTCCTGATAAAGGATACCCTCGACACGAGGGTAAAGCCGGACGATGACCTTACCGCCATCTACGGTCTTCCGGTCTATGCGGAGATACCCGATCTTGCCAAAGCCGTACCCGACGGGAGACCGGAAAAAGAACAATAAAAACGTCAGCCGTAACTGCACTGTGGTCACGGCTGCCGTTATTTTTATTCCTGACTGCTGTAATAAGCTTCAAGACTCGGTCTTGCGCTCACATAATACTTCTCAAGCCGCTTGTCGAAATGCTTTCCCATTCCTTCCATGATTATCGAGTCTGCCTGCCTGAACGACATACTCTCCTTGTAAACACGCTTGCTCACAAGCGCGTCATACACGTCCGCTATCGCCATTATGCGCGCTTCGAGAGGTATCTCCTCGCCTTTAAGTCCCTCGGGATAACCCGAGCCGTCCCAGCGCTCATGGTGATAATGCGCCACATTCTCCGCAAGGATATGGAACTCATTATCGTCCGTGGCTTTAAGTATCTCATGCACTATTCGCGCGCCTTCCGCGGCGTGGGTCTTCATCACCTCGAACTCCTCGTCCGTAAACCGTCCGGGCTTGCGCAATATAGCGTCATCGACCGCTATCTTTCCGAGATCATGCATCGGCGCAGCCTTTATAAGGTCGTGGCAGAACTTATCCGTGAGCTGAAGTTCGTTGTCCTTTCGTATCTCATCTACAAGAATGCGCACCACATCACTTGTGCGTCTGATGTGACCGCCGGTGGAGTTGTCACGGCTTTCTACCATCGTCGCCATACCGAGGATAAGGTTGTCATGCATCTCCACGATATGCCTTGTCTGCTGTGCGACCTGTTCTTTAAGATCGCTGTTGTAATTATTGAGCAGGCTTATGTACTTCTGATTTTCGGTATCATCTGTGATGACGAACTGGTAGCCGCGCTTGCGGGTCCCCTGATAGAGATAGTTTATATCTATCAGATATATCCTCCCGTCTTTCTCATAACGGGATTTGTCGAGCGTCTCGTCGCCGATGAATTTTCCGAGCCACACGAGAAGCGTTCTTGAAAGCGCATCGCTCCTTGTCACGGAACGATCGACAGTAAGCCCGGCAAGTTCCGGGAATACCTTAATGGCTATGTTGTTGCAGCCGAGATAATTCTTCCTCAGGTCGAGGGATATAAGTCCCGTCTCATTTGTCTGCACAAGCGAATCTATGACGGTATCCGTAACATCGTAGAGATAAATGCGGTCAACTATGAGCAGATAGACCACCTGTGCTATAAGATACGCGACGGGGACAAGCTCTACTCCTATATCCAGGAATTTGCCGCCGAAAAATGCGATCATGGAAAGCGTCACGGGAATAAACACGAGCTGGATCACCCGTTTTGAAACATTCCTCTTCCGGATATAGCTGTAAACGGAAACGGATATTCCCACAAGGAAATATGCCACTATGAGTATGTAAAACACGGTATGCATGAACCCGTATTCCTTGTTCGTTATAAAGGAACCACCGTTCATGTGACCGAGCTCTTGCTTTTTATAGAACATCGTGGTTTTGCCGATGGTGAACGTTGACGAATAGACGATAAAGCTCAGAAGGAGCAGTCCGGTATTTATGATCTTCGGGACCTTTATTTCGCAAAGATTGAAAATACTCATCATGATGAAAAGCGGCAGGAAACAGCCTCCCAGATACACGATATTATTGCCGATAAGCGCTTCCGCAAGAGTTTTTGAGTTTGAGATAAACACGAAACCCAGATTTGCCAGAGGTATGAAAGAAAAAATAAGCGTAAAACGCACATCAAACCTTTTGCGCCATATAAAAGCATATATAAGCGTCATCACAACAGACAGTATGAATGTTATATCATAATACAGTACAGCCATCTTATCCCTCCCTTTCATTCCATATACCGATTATACCACAAACCTCCCGCTTTTGCAATAGGCTTATACGTTTACATTACAGTGATACGGCAAAGTGCTCAAATTTTTTTGCCGCGGAGACTATAAAGTCGTTTATTTATCTATACTGGTGCCCCCAAACCCATTGACCTATTGACAAAAAGAGGTTAATGTGATATAATTTCAGCGTTATTCGGGACACAGCGGATATTCCCTGGATCTCCGGATATTATATAAGACAGAAAACGTTCGTAAAAAAGGAGCAAAAAATGAAGAAAAGATTTTTAGCGCTTGCAGCTGCTTGTGCGGTCCTCGCCGCAGCAGGCTGCAATAACAATGCAAACACCACAACAACTACCACCGCTGCGGCAGCTCCCGCAGATACAACAGCGGCTGCGAACACAGCAGAAGCTTCCGGCGACGTTATGTCCCACGCAGACTACATCGCAGCAGAACTCGATACGCCTGTAACAGTAGAGACATACGTTCAGGCAAAGCAGGGCTGGTGGGAAGACAACGGCGTAGGCCAGGCTTCCTTCTACGCACAGGATAATCCCGAGGGCGGCTACTTCCTCTACAATATGCCCTGCACACAGGAAGAATATGACAAGATCGTTCCCGGCACAAAGCTCAGAGTAAACGGCTTCAAGTCCGAATGGTCCGGCGAGATCGAGATCACGGACGCAAAGTTCGAGATCATCGACGGTGATACTTTCGTTGCAGCAGCAGAAGATGTTACGGCTCTTCTCGGCAAGGACGAGCTCATCGACCACCAGAACGAATTCGTTTCTTTCAAGGGTATGACTGTTGAAGCACGCGAAAACGGAGATGCGTTCAACTACAAGTGGGACAACTCCGGCGCTGAGGGAGATGATCTTTATTTCGATGTTTCCAAGGACGGCACAACATACACATTTACTGTTGAGTCCTACCTCTGCGGCGCTGACACAGACGTTTACAAGGCAGTAAAGGCGCTTAACGTCGGCGATACTGTCGACCTCGAAGGCTTCCTCTACTGGTACAACGGAGCTAACCCGCACATCACAAACGTAACAAAGGCATAAGCTGCCGCATCAAGAAATCCCCTGTCACACGACAGGGGATTTTTTTTGCCGTTTTACGAAACTGCGGAAACACTGCCGATATGATAGCGTCCGTCATCACCGCGGATAAGCGATCGTCCTTCTTTAAGCTCAAGCACGGGTACTTCGGATATGACGTTCATGTCCTTATCGCTGAAATACAGCGTCTCGCCGGTCTTTAAGCTGAAATTCGTCTGATGCTTCATAAGCGCGGTAGTGTCGTTGTTGTTTTTGAGAACAATGACTGTACTTCCGCCCGCGGGGATATCTGTGTCGGGAATGGTGTACCTGTCCGGCTCGTTCTTCTTGTCGGAAAGATGCCAGCCCCGTATATTGACCTGTGCGTCCGTGGGATTGTACAGTTTTATCCAGTCCCCGCTGCCTGCGGTATAGAGCTCGCTCACATACACCGTACCGCTGTAAGGTACTTTTGCAAGATACAGCGAAACCGTGATATTGCCGCTTTCATCTGCCATTGAGCTGTCAAGCCGCAGGGGACTGTCGGTTATTGCAGCACCGTTCACTTCCCAGTGATCGAATGCATAGCCCTCATACGGCTCGGCGGCAAGGACGGAGCTGTATTCGTTATAATACTTAACAGATCCGGACTGTCCGCTCGCTATGCGAAGACAGCCCATTTTCACGTCCGCGCCCGACGGAGCCCGCACATTCACCGTGTATTTTTCATCGGAGACACCGAAGTTCCGCTTGAAGATCCTGTCCATTATCATCGGGCGCAGTTCGGCGAAATCCACGATCTGACTGCGGCTGTCCGCAAAGGTCCATTCATTCGCCCATTCGGAAGTATATCCGTTTTTAAGAGCGTAGGTCTGTTCTTCGCCGCTTTCGGAAACAAGCATATCCAGCTTTGCCTTTATATTATCGGCGGAAAACGCGCCGCCCACAAGTTCGCATACGGTGTTCGCGAAACGCTCACACATATCGGGTCTTGCAAGAAGTGCCCGCAGTATCCGCGACTCGCCCTTCATATGTTTTCCGGTAAGAACGCTGTACAGCGTATCATCGCTGTAGCCGTTGCCGTAAAGCCCCCATGCGAACTCCGCGTCGAACAGCAAGAACCGCCACTTTCCGTCAAGATACGGGCTCGTGACTTCTTCGCCGTCCGTCGGGTAATACCGCCATACTTTGAAGTTGTTGTTCGGCCAGTCCTTGTTGTCGATGTATATCTGCATCGCGTAGTACATCATAAGATCATCGAGATCCACGAGACTGCAGAATTCATTGAAATAAAGATCCACCGTCAGGTCTTTCTCAGCCAGGGACATTACCCGCTCCCAGTCCGCAAGAGCCTGTGCGTCTTCCTCGTCATCGCTTTCCATATCCAGCTCTTCTGTGCCGAGGATCCGGTAGTTTTCCTTGACCCCTCCGTACATCATTTCGAGATAGTCGTCCGAATACGCTTCGTGCAGCCACGCGAACCCGTAGTATTCCCCGTTGAGATATACCGCGGCCGGCCGCACCGCCTGAGTATCGGGAAATCCCATTTCTGCAGCAAGGGTCATCGAAAGCTCGTCGCGCACTCCGGCAAACTCGCGGTCATTCGCCCCGTTGCGCAGTGTTATGCGGTCATAGCGGGTAATGAAGTTCCCGTTTCCGTCGGTGTTCTCCGTAAAGAAAGGGTATTTGAACTTACCGTTCCCCTCGCTGTAAACATTTCTCGCGAAAAGCCGCCAGGATTTCTGTGAGACATCACGGGAATATCCGCCGACGACACGGGCTCCGGAAGCCTGTGAGACAAGCTGTTCGCCGGTGCTGTCAAATACCTCGACATACATGGGACGCTCGCTCTCACGTCCGCGCATATTGTAGTTTGCAGGATCGGTAGGTTGTACCTCACCGCCCTTGTACTCGTTCTTCAGGAACTCGTCCCGCAGATACCCGGGGACTGCGATACCGTGATAGTAGTCGTAGAGATCATACTCGTCCGCCGACAGCACAAAAACAAGAGTGTCGCTTGTGAACCGACTGAAAACATTTCTGCCCACGATGTAGCTTTTGACCGCCGTCTCCGTGTGTTCTCCGCCGTTCACCGCGAAAGCCTTTATGGTGGTGCAGGTCTCACGGTTCTTCGCGGAGAGATGTATCGGCTCAGTGTAAAGATCCGACGCTTCGGTAGGATCATTTCCGTCGGTGGTATAATAGATCAGTGCGTTCCCATCACCGCAGCTCAGCTCAACGTCGATATCCTCGCTGTAAAACGCATTCTTCTGCGAAAACTTCACTTCCGATGCCGTCGGCGAAATCTCCGGCACAAACTTCTCACCCTCGTCCTCGGTCTTTGCATAAGACGTGGGGAGCGACACCTGGAGATCCGCGTGATATGTGAGCAAATACAACGCCGCGGCGCCCACCGCAAGAACTGCGATAAGAAGGATAACAAGCTTCTTCATGTCACGCTCCCTTCTCCGGACTGCAAATCGTCACGGCTTCTCCATGACGTAGTTGTTTATCGTTACAATTTCGGGTTTCATCGGAGACATAGGCGCATTTACGCTGTCGGTGTAGGTAAAACCCGCTTTCTGTATGACGCGGTTGCTGCCCTTGTTTTCATCGACTGCGCTTATCTTTATGCGCTTGCAGCCGCCCTCGAATATCACAGGCACCACCGCTATGAGCGCTTCGGTCATATAGCCGCGGTTCCAGTATTTACGGGATTCGCAGTACCCGACTATTGCAGTACCGTCTTCTTCATATCCCACCACGTCTATCATGCCTATCGGCTCCTGTTCTCCGTCCGGGACGATGACCCAGCGGAAACAGTCCGGCTTCGGGTACTCGGAAAGCCAGTAGTCCATTATCATTCTCGTGTCCTCAACGCTTCTGTGCGGGTTCCAGGTCATATATCTCGTGACCTCGGGGTCGCTTGCCCAGTTATCGAATATCGCCTGAGTATCGGCTTCTGTGACCGCTCTGAGAGTAAGCCGTTCAGTCTTTATGGTCTTCATCATTGCTGTCCCCTTCCCCGCCGTTTATCATCTCAAGAAGCTGTGCTTCTGTAATTACGGCTACACCGAGCTCTTCCGCCTTTGTGAGCTTGCTTCCCGCAGCTTCTCCGGCTACAACATAGTTTGTTTTCTTAGATACCGAGCCCGCGCATTTTCCGCCCATGCTCTCGATCATTTCCTTTGCCTGCTCGCGTTTGAGGGTCGGGAGCGTTCCCGTGAGCACGAAGGTGAGCCCGGAGAACTTGTCGCCCGAAGCTGCCTTATCGTAAGTGAATTTCAGACCGAGCTCCCTGAACCGCTCCACAAGCTCTCTCATCTGCTCGTCCGCAAAGGCTTCGCACACGTTTTTCGCAAGGACCTCACCAAAGGTATCTATGCCGAGTATGTCCGCTTCGGTCGCGTTCATAACTCCGTCTATGCTGCCGAATTTACGAAGGAGCAGCTCCGCAAGGCGTCTGCCGATACCGCGGATCCCCAGCGCGAACAGCAGTCTGTCCGGCTGGTTCTGTTTCGAGTTCTCTATCGCTTTGAGCAGGTTCCCCGCCGACTTCTGCTTGAAGCCCTGGAGTGAGAGCACGTCCTGCTCGTTGAGTTCATAAAGATCTGCGGAAGAATGCACGAGACCGCTGTCGCAAAGCTGTTTCACAACTGCTTCACCGAGACCCTCGATGTTCATGGCATCGCGGGAAGCGAAATGCTCGATGCCGCGTAGGAGCTGTGCCGGGCAGTTAGGATTTACGCAGCGCACGGCTGACTCATCTCCGTCCTTTTCCACCGCGTGACCGCATACGGGGCATATATCGGGCAGCTTATACAGCGCGTTCCCGCTGCTTCTTGCGACACGAACGACTTCGGGGATTATCTCCCCCGCCTTGCGGACTGCAATAGTATCTCCTACCGCAATACCGAGCCTGTCCATGATATCCTGGTTGTGCAGAGACGCCCGGGACACCGTTGTTCCGGCAAGAAGCACCGGATCGAATATCGCGACCGGTGTGAGAGCTCCCGTGCGGCCGACATTCACCTCTATCTCCCGCAGCACAGTCTCTTTTTCCTCCGGGGGATATTTGAACGCCACCGCCCATTTCGGCACTTTCGCCGTCGCGCCGAGAATGTCGCGCTGTGCGAGGTCATCGACCTTGATGACTGCGCCGTCGGTATCATAAGCATAGCCGTGCTTCTCGTCACCGATACCGCGAATGCGCGCCACAGCCTCGTCAATGGTATGACAGACCGTATGTCCCACCACCGGGAAGCCCTGTTCCGCAAGCCAGTCAAGTGTCTCGCTGTGGCTTGTGAACGTCTTTCCCTCCACCTGCTGGACATTGAAGATGAATATCCCGAGGGCTCGTTTTGCAGTGACGGAGCTGTCTTTCTGGCGGAGAGAGCCTGCGGCGGCATTACGCGGGTTCTTGGCAGGCTGCTCACCGTTTTCTTCCTGCTCTGCAACAAGTTTCGCGAAACTTGCACGGGGCATATACACTTCTCCGCGCACCTCAAGAAACGGAAGCTTCTCGGCGATACGAAGCGGTATCGACCTTATTGTGCGCAGATTTTCGGTAACGTCCTCACCCACAAACCCGTCTCCGCGCGTCGAGCCGCGGACAAGAACTCCGTCCCTGTATTCAAGCGACACGGAAAGGCCGTCTATCTTCGGCTCCACCGAATACCGGGGCTCAACTTCCCTGCGGACGGTACTGTCGAAATCGTAGAGTTCCGCCTCGCTGAAAACATCCTGGAGCGAGCCCATCTGCACGGTATGCGTGACTTTCTCAAATGTGGACAGCGCCGCCCCGCCGACGCGCCTTGTCGGAGAATAGTCCGTCACGAGTTCGGGGTGTGCAGCTTCGAGCGCTTTCACTTCCCGCATCAGTGCGTCGTACTCATCGTCTTCGACTGTCGGTTCGTCGAGCACATAATAGCTGTAGTTATGTTTTTCGATAATATCGTAAAGCTCATAGAGCCTTTTCTTTGCATCTTCCGTGTTCATACAAAATCCTTTCGGAAAACGGACGCCGCTTTAAAAAACGGTCCGCTAAATATCAATGTTCGCAAGCTCGGTCTTGTTTTCGTCATCGAGAATGATATAAGAGTACGAATCCGGCACACTCCCCACGATGACCGTCTGGGCGAGAAGGATATCATACTGCACATCGACAGTCTCGGAAAACCCCGGCATCATGGGTGAGATGACCGCGCTGACCTGCAGGATCATGCTGTGCATAGTCTGATTTATGCCGGCGCTTTTAAGGCTGCTCACGAGCTTCGTTTCCGCCTTACCCTTAGGCTCGATATGGAACACCAGCTCCGCGCCTGTACCATAGAGCAGGCTTATGCCGGTAAGCGTACCGACGGATATGCCCACATTCTCCTCTGAGAGCCTGTCGAGTCCCTCGTTCACCGCGTCATTCACCAGCGCCTTGAGGCTGTTTATCTTAGCCCGGTCGGTATTGAGCGCAGCAATGTGCCCGTCATTGTCGAAAGTGAAGGTGACTATGCCGCTGCTTTGTTCCGGGTCGCCGAACCTCTCAAAGACCGCATCGCTTATGATGCGCTCCGCCGCCATTCTGCACTTATAATCGAGGAGCGTCATAAGCGTGGGGCGGATAAACGCTTCTATGAGCGCAAGCGTTCCCGCGCACAGCAGACCCGCGCAAATAAGCACGGTGCCGGCTGCACGAAAGAACGCCGCTTTTTTGTTTTTTGTTTTACAGACCATATCATCACTCCGGACAGCATTTTCAATAGGCTATACCGCACAAATAGCGTGCGGAGACTGCGCAGTCAGTTAGGGAACCTCTAAAAACCCAATTTGAGAGGTTCCCAATACATTATATGTTTATTGCGGTCCGGAGGATAACAGACGGGCTTTTTTTCAGTTCTTGAAAAATGTTCTGAAAGCCTTGTACGCCATATAAATGTCGTTCTTTGCAGTTACCTCGAAAGGCGCGTGCATGGAAAGCACCGGTACTCCGATGTCAATAGTGTTGACGTTGAGGTTGGCTATATACATAGCGACAGTTCCGCCGCCGCCGAAATCCACCTTCCCAAGCTCGCCGGTCTGCCAGATAACATCGTCCTTATCGAGCATCTGTCTTATCTCGCTCACATACTCTGCCGAGGAATCGTTGGTGCCGGATTTTCCGCGGGAACCGGTGTATTTTGTGACAACGACGCCCCTGCCCATGAAAGAAGCGTTGAGCTTCTCAAAGGGATCGGAGAATGTGGGATCGAACGCCGCGTTCACGTCCGCGGAAAGGCACTTGGAATTGGAGAGGACAACCCGTCCGTCAACGCCGTACATAGCGCCGAGGTCATAGATGAAGTACTTGAGGTATGCGGATTTGAGACCCGTGCTTCCTTCGCTTCCGATCTCCTCCTTATCGGTAAGGCAGGTAACGGCTGTGAGGTCGGGAGCGCCCTTTATTGCAAGAATAGCTTCGAGCGCCGTATATGCGCAAACACGGTCGTCCTGGCCGTAAGCGCCCACCATGCTCCTGTCAAATCCCACGTCCTTCGCCTTGTACGCGGGTACGCACTCAAGCTCAGCGGAAACAAAATCGCTCTCGGTGATACCGTACTTCTCGTTGAGAATGCACATTATACCGAGCTTTACCGCCTCACTCGCCTTGTCATCACGGAACGGTCTCGAACCGATCAGTATGTTGAGCTCCTCGCCCGTAACTACCTTTGCGACAGGGCGCTTGTACTGCTCGTCCGCAAGATGCGGGAGAATATCGGATATAACGAGTACCGGGTCTTTCTCGTCCTCGCCGAGCTTCACGTCAACACGGCTGCCGTCCGCTTTATAGATCACACCGTGGAGCGCGAGAGGCGTTACCGGCCACTGGTATTTCTTGATGCCGCCGTAATAATGGGTCTTGAAATACGCAAGTCCCTCGTTCTCATAAAGCGGGTTCTGCTTGAGGTCGATACGGGGGGAGTCGATGTGGGCTGCAACAAGGTTCACACCGTTCTCGACGGACTTCTTGCCTATGACCGCAAGAATTATCGCCTTTCCGCGGTTCGTGAGATAAACACGGTCGCCGGCCTTGTACTTTGCGCCGCGGTCAAAGGGCACAAAACCCGCCGCTTCCGCAAGTCGTACCGCTTCTGCGCAGGCTTCACGCTCGGTCTTTCCGGTATCGAGGAACGCCTTGTAACCCTCACAGAACTTATCGGCTTTCGATATTTCCGACTCCGACATTGCAAGTCCCGTGTTTCTGCGCTTCATAAAGAGTTTCTCTTTAAGAGCCGCTGTCTCGCTGTTCTTTTCTTTTTCTTTCTTTGCCATGATGCTGTCCTTTCCTGCACTCACCCGTTGTACGAAGGAACGTAGAGCTCGTAGTAAGTGCCTAATGCGTTATTTATTTTGTTCACATAATGTGCCGCGTTTTTGCTCGGGTAATTGTCGATATGGATACCGTCGGCAGAGCAGTCCGGGTCGCTCACCCAGCCGTCCACCTCACCTATGCCCGAGAAATAGGCTGCTGCCGCCGTATCGGTGCAGCCGAAATATTTAATGAGAAAGCTCACCATGTACGCGCCGTAGCGAATGTTCGTTTCCGGGTCGAACATATCGTCGTATGTCACTTCATCGCCGTCACCAAGCCTGAACTTGACCCAGTCGAACGATGTTTCCATGAGCTGCATCAGCCCGCGGGAACCGACAGATGACACCGCGTTCGGGTCGAAGCCGCTTTCGGTCTTGATAAAGGCGTAAATGATATACTTGTCTATCCCGTATTCCTCGGCGTACTTCTCAACATACTCCGAGTACTTCAGGGGGTGGGTCGCGAGCTTGTACTCACGCACACTGCGCTGATATATGTCGTATCCGAAGAATGCGGCGACAACCGCCAGAGCGATAAGAATGACAACAATGACTGCAATTATCCTGCGTCTGCTCAAATCCTGTCCTCCCGTGCTTTCCTGCATATCCTGTCCGCTATCACCCGCAGAGCCTTTTCAAACTCTGCGAGGGAGCCGCTGTTCACAGCGCTGAACTCAGACCGTTCTATATAGTAATCCGCGCCGTGCTGTGATGAGAGCCGGTCTTGCGCCTGTTCACGGGTTATCCCGTCGCGCTCCATTATCCTTTCGGCGCAGGCTCCCTTGTCTGCGGTGACGCAGACTATCGTGTCACATAGCGCATCGGCTCCGCTTTCGAACAGCGTAGGCGCGTCGAGCAGGACAAGCCCTGTGCCCTCCGCGCTTCCATGCACTATATTGTTCACTATATCATATGTTATGAACGGATATATTATCTCATTCAGTTCTTCACGGCTCCGGGCATCGGAAAAAACGATGTTTCCGAGCTTTCTTCTGTCAAGGCTCCCGTCCGGGTGCAGTATGTCGCTTCCGAAGCGGCGGGCGATCATGACAAGCGCAGGTTTTCCTCGCTCAACCACCCTGCGCGCAACGTCATCGCAGTTGACCGTCTCAAACCCGCATTCCGAGAATATTCTGCAGGCTGTGGTCTTGCCGGCACCGGACATTCCCGTAAGCCCGGCTATGAATATGCCGTCATTTCTGTAAAGCATCGCTTACCCCCGCGTCTATGATACGGAACCCCGCCGATCTAAGAAGCCGGTTGTAAACCGCGAGCCCGATACCCTCGGTCCGCGGCATTCTCACATACACTTCGGCGCAGCCTGCCGCATCAGCATCACGCAGGCTTGCAAACAGGTTCTCCGCCTGCTCCTCCGGGGTCACGCCGTATGGAAAGCGCACCGTGTTATCCGGGAGTTCTTCATTGCCGTTACCCAGAAATCCGATTTTGTTCATATTGCGCGATTTTATAAAACCGACTACATCTTCATCGCTACCCTTCAGGATATACACCTCGGCAGCCGGTGAATAGTGCTTATACTTCATTCCCGGGGAAATGACCTTCGCATCGGCATCGAGCTTCTGCAGCACACCGCTGTCGATCACGACATGGCAGTATTCCCGGAGCATCTCGGGGGTGACTGCCCCCGGACGGAGAATGCGCACGGTATCGTCGTTCTCGAAGCAGACCACCGTGCTCTCGACGCCGAATCTGCATTCGCCGCCGTCAATTATCAACGGTATCTTGCCGTTCATATCATCGTAAACGTGAACGGCGGACGTGGGGCTCGGCAGCCCGGACGTATTTGCAGAAGGCGCGGCTATGGGAAATCCGCACTTTTCTATGAGCGCGAGAGTGAAGCTGCTGCGCGGCATTCTCACTGCTGCCGTATCGAGCCCCCCGCAGGTCTCTGCGGGAACGTGAGGCTTGCGCGGGAAGATCATGGTGAGCGGTCCCGGCCAGAAGTTCTCCGCAAGTGTAAGCGCAAGCGGACGAACGCTCTCTGCTATGTCATACAGCATCTCTGTCGAGCATATATGCAGTATAAGCGGGTTGTCCTGCGGACGTCCTTTCGCCCTGAACACCGAGCGTACCGCTTCGACATCGTAGGCGTTGGCTGCAAGCCCATACACCGTCTCGGTGGGCACAGCCGCTATCCCTCCGCTCCTCAGGAGCTCCGCGGTTTCTTCGACCGCTGCGCCGTCCGCTTTTACAAGCCGTGTTTCCATAACTTTCACCTTTATTGTTCTTCTGTGTTTTTCAGGCTTTTGAAGAAGCTAACATGAGCTTTCATCTCATCGAACCCGTTCCTGACATAAAACCGGTAAGACGGCTTGTCGTTATCGGTCTGGAGAAAGATGCCGGCGATGCCGCGGGTCCGCGCATCGTCCTCTATCATCTTCATAAAATCCGTCCCGATTCCGTTTCCCTGCAGCTCCGGCGAGACGCAGAACTCTTCGATACAATAGTTCGTCCCTTCCCACCAGTGACGTATCGTGCCGACAGATACCGCCGCAAGCCGTCCGTCTTTGAGCAGCCCGTAGTTGAGCGAACTGCATGAACAGGCAATATCCCTGATGTATTTATCGAGCCGTTCCCTGTCGCTCCAGTCGTCATTCCACGGCTCACGGGCGAACGCGTTTCTGTACAGTTCCGCTATCTGCGGCAGATATATCTCGTCAAGTACGATGAAGCGTTCATCTTTGTTCATATTTTCGTTCCTTGTCAATATGCTTCCGTCAGTTTTCTCCGCTCCCGGCGAGTTTCGCCGCGGTATCTGCTATTGCAAGCGCGTCGAACACCTCATCACAGCTTCCGTTCATAAACTGTTCAAGCTTGTACAGAGTCAGGCCGATGCGGTGATCGGTGACCCGGCTCTGGGGGAAATTGTATGTTCTTATACGCTCCGAGCGGTCTCCGGTGCCCACCTGGATCCTGCGCTCGGCTGCGATGCGGCTGTTCTGCTCGCTGAGCTTGGCTTCGTAGAGCTTTGAATAAAGCATCTTCATCGCCTTATCCTTGTTCTTGTACTGGCTGCGCTCTTCCTGGCACTCGACTATCGTTCCCGTAGGCTTGTGGATTATGCGGATAGCCGATTCGGTCTTGTTTATATGCTGGCCGCCCGCGCCGCTGGAACGGTACGTCTGGTATTCAAGGTCGGCGGGGTTTATATCCACATCTACCGCTTCCACTTCCGGAAGGACTGCCACCGTGCAGGTGGAGGTCTGTATGCGCCCCTGGGCCTCGGTCTCGGGAACACGCTGGACGCGGTGCACTCCGCTCTCGTATTTCAGTTTGGCATACGCGCCGTCGGCCTCCACCGAGAAGCTTATCTCCTTGTAGCCGCCAAGCTCCGTGGGGTTGGAATTTACCACCTCTGTCTTCCAGCCCTTCGCCTGTGCATACATTGAGTACATTCTGAACAGCGAGTTTGCGAAAAGCGCAGCTTCCTCGCCGCCTGCACCCGCGCGTATCTCTATGATAACATTCTTGTCGTCATCGGGGTCTTTCGGGAGGAGCATGATCTTCAGCTCTTCCGTGAGCTGTGCGGCAAGCTCCTTGCTTTCCGAGAGCTGGAGCTGAGCCATTTCTTTGAGCTCCCTGTCCGTTCCGCTCTCTTCAAGCATCTCCTTTGCTTCGTTGAGATCCGCTTCCGCCTTCTTGTATCTGCGGAACGTCTCTACGAGCGGAGACAGGTTCTTGAATTCCTTCATAAGCTTCTTATACTGCTCCTGATCGTTTATGACAGCCGTATCCGACAGCTTTTCGCTTATATCCTCAAATCTTTTTTCCGCTTCGCTGAGTTTTTCGATCATACTCTCATCTCCTGACGTTATATTATACCATATTACGGTTATTTTTGCAACCTTTTTTCACTGCAAACTACCTTTTTGCAAAAAAACTCCCCGGTCACAGCATCGGGGAGTTGTCATCGGGATCCGTACTCTTTCCGCAGTACGGACACCTGCTTATATCGTATAATTTCAGGTGCAGCAGCTCCCCGCAGTGCGGACAGCGGACTTTTCGTAACATCCACACGGTCGCGACCGCAAACATAACTGCTGCGAGTATTAGAAATACCATACTCAAAAGCCCGCCGCCGATATCCGCACAAATTACCGAGACGAGCAGGAACGGGATACTGCAGAAAAACAGGCCGTATCCTATAATCCTCGCCTTTTTCGGGCTCATACTATCTCACCCGTCCTTTCGGCGGCTGCTGCAAAAACGGACAAAGGCTCGGCAGCCTCCGCATCGCCGAGGGTGTATATCTGCGAAAGGAGCAGTCGTTTGAGCTTCGGCGGCATATCCTTCTGCTCGGATATTTTTCTCGGGAACATATCCTTCACTATGTCTATCTCCCAGAGAGCGTCCTGAACATCATAAGCGTCGATATCCGCGGAGTTGGTTATGTCCCAGCCGCAGGCGCAGAGAGCGTTCTCGATCTCATGCGGATAGAACATGGTCTTGATGTTGAAGTGGTCGGAGATGTGATATGACTCACAGACAGCCTGGATATCCGCAGCCATGAAGTGTTTGTACTGACCCAGGGTCGTTACCCGGGGATCCCATTCGGCTATGCATATCCTCGGAGCCCACTTTCTTACCTTGAACAGGATATCGCGGAGCTCCTCCTGTGAGGAAAGGTACCACAGGCAGTGTGAGAGCACCACATAGCCAAAGGAATTGGGCTCGAAGTCGAATGAAGGGTTAAGAATGTTCACACCGAGATCTATATTGATGCGGTCGCCGAAATGTGAGCTCATGAGCCGTTCTCTTGCAGTCCCGAGGTTTTCGGGCGAACCGTAGTTCTCATTGGCGAGATCGACGGCATATACAAAACCGTTCTCCCCTGCCGCGTATGCGAGCGCAGCCGTAGTTTCTCCCTGGCCGCAGCCAATTTCAAGTATCCGGCTCCCGAAATAGATATTCCAGAAATCCACGAGCCTAAGCCTGTGCTCGATGCGTTTCCTTGTGATCTCTCCCGAAAAACAAGCGAGATGCATAATTTCCTTTGTTCTTTCCTCAACCGTTTTCTGCATAATCCCTCCAAAAACAAACTGCCCCCCGTGAACGGAGGGCTTAAGCTGTCTTTGTCTTTTCTGATATCTGTGTCTTATTCCGGCATATCAGGCGGCATTACTGTGCGCGCTGTACCTTACCCGAACGAAGGCATCTTGTGCAGACATTTACTCTGCACGGTGTCCCGTTAACGAGAGCCTTTACCTTCTGTACATTGGGCTTGAAGGTTCTGTTAGTACGTCTGTGTGAATGAGAAACACTTATACCGAAAGTGACACCCTTGCCGCAGATCTCGCATTTTGCCATGGGTCATGCACCTCCTTACGATTTGCATTGGGTCATACGTTAATACCTAAATATTTTAGCAGAAATTGTAGATTTTGTCAAGGCTTTTTTCAAAAAAATTTTATACTTATTTGCAGCCTGTTTCGCGCGTGTAAAATGCACATAAAATGAGCATTATTGACAGAGCTTTATTTTGTCTGATATGTAGAAAAAATATGACAAATCCTACATAAATCAACAAACTATTTGACAAATCCGGTATCAGATGTTAAAATTAATAGAATAAGGTATATTTTGCACTTTCATGTCGTGCATTCAATAAAATTTCGGAAAGGGATTTCAGAAAAGGATATTGTTATGGCAGGAGAAATATTTACACAGGAACAGATAAAGGAAATACTCGCAAAACGTGATGCTGAGGCTGAAAAAAAAGCCGGAGAAGAAACTGCAATCGCTGAGGAGGAGACTATTGACCCCGCCGAGACTGCAGAAGAAACGCGTTCCGGCATAGTCACGCTCTCGGACGAGGAGATAGAAATGATGACTGAGGCAGTCAAGGAAGATGCCCCGACCTCTGATGAAAGAAGTACCGTCTCCGCCGCTCATCAGGGGATCGTTCCTGTATCCGATGAAGACATTCAGATGATGGCTGAGGAGAGCGCCAAGCCTGTCGATAAAGAGCCTTTCCCTGTTCATGAACAGCAGACACTTGAACAGATCGAGGCTATGCTCGCGGGCAACTCGGCTCCCGCAGAACCGGAAGCGCCTGCTGAGCCGGAGCCAGCTCCCGCGCCCACCGGCGGAAAACTCACACAAGAGCAGATCGAAGCTATGCTTGCAGGAAATTCAGCGCCGACAGAGCCGGAAACTCCCGCTGAACCCGCGCCGGAGCCTGCTCCCGCGCCAACCGGTGGAAAACTCACACAAGAGCAGATCGAAGCTATGTTGGCGGGCAATTCGGCTCCTGCAGAGCCGGAAGCGCCTGCTGAGCCTGAGCCGGAGCCCGAAGCTCCCGCACCTACAGGCGGAAAGCTGACACAGGAACAGATCGAAGCCATGCTGGC
>JAGBMA010000221.1 GCA_017635095.1 Ruminiclostridium sp.
CATGCGCTATTGGGGCGGCATAGTCAGAGCATCCTGCTCTGGCATCGGATACAAGGAAAGCCGACGAAGCCGGGCTGGTCTGTCGGTCAGCCCCTCTGTCTCGCAAGCTCGACACCTCCCCGCTGCCGGGGAGACCACGCTCGGTTAGGAGGTTTGACGCAGTAGACGGTCACGGCAGGAAGCCGTGGTATTGCCGCCAAAAGCGAGCAGGACGCGCGCATACAATGCGGCATAAAGTGGATAGCTCTTTTTCTCTCAAATTGGGTTTTTAAAGGTTCCCATTAATTATCTAACATTCAAGCTGAATTTTCCGTTTTTAAGTGCAGCTATAGTGCCGCCGTCAACAAGCAGATCTGTACCGGTGATATAACTTGCAGCTTCGCTGAGCAGGAACGCACCTGCCGCACCTATCTCGTCCGGCGTACCTACGCGCTTTGCGGGAGTAGCGTCGATCATGCGCTGATATCCCTCTCCGGCAGCATTGAACTCATCATAAGCGAGCGGAGTCACGATAACACCGGGACTGAGTGAGTTGATACGGGCGCCGCGCTCTCCCCACTGATTTGCGGCTGCATAAGCGACCTGCAAATGGTTGGCTTTTTTGGAAACGATGTAAGCTATACCGGAATTGGTTATGCGCTCCGGCGACAGGCACGGAAGCTCCGCGAGCTTGTTTGCGGGCGTTGTCATTATCTGCACTTCTTCCTCCTGCGACAGCGGTGGGAACATATATCCCGTCTGACTGGAAATGAGAAGTCCCGCACCGCCGCGAGAGATGACCTTTCCGAAAGCGTCAAGCGCATAAGCCGAGCCGATAAGATCAAGCTTTATTATCTTTTCGGGAGCAGCCTGATTCGGTGATGCGCCGGCGGTATGAATGTAGTATTTCACTTCGCCGAGAGAAGCCGCTTTTTCCGCGAATGCTTCGACAGACTCCCTGCTGTTTGCATCGACGATCTGCGTTTCGACAGCATAGCCGTAACCCTCGTACTCCTTTTTGACCTCGGCTAGACGTTTCTCGCTTATGTCACCGAAAAGGATCGTTGTTCCCGCTGCAACTCTGCGAAGTATCGCTGTTCCCATGCTGCCCGCGCCAAGAAGCACAGATACCGGTCTGTTTTCGTTTCTGTCAAAGATCATTGTTTTGTCCTCCAAATCATATTTTTCCGCTGTTTCGTAAGCAGTTTCATATTCCTGATCTCAGTGTATCTTGTACATTCCGAGCGTTACCGCGTTCGTCATATCGTCCGGATTATGCGTACCCTTTCCCTTGTCCATAGAGCGGATTACCGTCATATCCTCGTCGGTGAGCTTGAAGTCGAAAATGCTTATGTTATCACGGATATGCTGTTCGGAAGCTGCTTTCGGGATAGCTATGATACCCTCCTGCAAATGCCAGCGGAGTATTATCTGCGCAACGCTCTTACCGTATTTCTCCGCAATTTGCACGAGCCGCGTATCATTAAGCAGATCGCGGTTTGCGTGTCCGAGGGGGTACCATGCCTGCACCTTTATGTTGTACTTATCGAGATATTCACGGAGCTTTTTCTGCTGACAGAACGGATTGCATTCCATCTGGTTTACTGCCGGCATTATCTCCATTTTCGGAATGAGCCTGTCGAGGAATTTGACGGTGTGGTTGCTTACACCGACAGACTTTATCTTGCCGGCACGGACGGCTTCTTCCATTGCCTTCCACGCTCCCTCAGTATCTCCGTAGGGCTGGTGCAGCAGGTACAGGTCAATGTACTCAGTTCCGAGATTTTTAAGCGAGGTGTCGATCGCTTTTTTGGCAGCTTCATACCCGTAATCCTGAAGCCACAGCTTCGACTCGATATATATTTCCTCACGGGGAATGCCGCTGTTCCTGACTGCCTTGCCCACATCACTCTCATTCTGATATGCCGCTGCCGTATCGATCAGGCGGTAGCCCTGCCGGATGGCAGCTGATACTGCTTCTTCTGTCGGACCATTGTTCGGGACCATGAAAACTCCGAAGCCAACGGACGGGATATTGGTGTTGTCGTTCAGTTTAAAAGTATTCATAAATTTTATCCTTTCCTGTGGAATTTAATCTTTACAAATATATTATATCATGCTATAATGTATTTGTCTAATCGAAATATTTTATTACCAATAGAAAAATTAAATCACGGAGGGAGTATGACTACAAAACAGCTTGCATACGCCGCCGAGCTTGCAAAAACACTCAACTTCAACCGTGCGGCAGAAAACCTGTTCATATCGCAGCCTACCCTGACTTATCAGATAAAGGCGCTCGAGGACGAGATCGGGTTTCCGATATTCGACCGCTCCGGAAAGGGAGCAGCACTGACCCCTGCCGGTGAGCAGTTCTGCATTACCGCGCGGAATGTTCTGAACGAGCTGAACAAGGCAATCGAAAACGGACAGAATTTCAGTTCGCAGTACAAGCAAAACATCAACATCTGTATGCCGCTGCGTTCGGCAGTTTACTTTCTGCCGCAGGCGATATCGGATTTTGCGAAGCTAAATCCGGAGATCTCTATAACGCCGTACTTCATTTACAGCGGCTATCTTGACAGGTTCCTCGCGGGGGATATGGACATCGCGTTTTCTCTGGAACAGAACATGAAGCGTGTTCACGAAGTCCGAAAACATCACCTCTTTGACAGCAGGATCTATCTTATCTGCAAAAAGACAGATAAACTTGCACGCAAAAAAATGATCCGCCCCCAAGATATTTCGGGACGGACACTTATGGTGGGCGGAGGTTCTCCGACAGAGCTTCGTGCAGTCCAGCAGCGGCTCATTCAATCGGGCAACATCAGATACTTCAACAGTCCCGACCATAACACCACACTTACGAACGTTGCCGCGGACAAGGGGATATGTCTCGCTCCGGGATTCCTCAACGACCACAACGGTGAATTCGCGTGGATACCTTATGAGTGCGAAGAGGTCATGCCATGTGCGCTGTTTACGCATAAATCGGACAATCGTGTCTTTGTGCTTGAATTTGTGAGGACAGTGCAGGAGATCTACAAAGGGAAAACCGGATTTGATCTGTAACTTTCTGTTTATAGCATGATCGACAAAAGCGCGGCTCGAGATGACAGATGTGAATAAAGTGATAAGGTTGTCTTTATAGGTACCCTTAATCATATTCACCTATCTCAGGTTAACAAATTGCTGTA
The DNA here is from genome assembly GCA_017635095.1 of Ruminiclostridium sp. Classification (GTDB taxonomy): domain Bacteria; phylum Bacillota; class Clostridia; order Oscillospirales; family Ruminococcaceae; genus Ruminiclostridium_E. Next base: position 3,177 of record JAGBMA010000221.1, read on the forward strand.
TGATTTATTTGAAGCTTGATGCTTCACCTGTATAACTGATCGGCTCTGAACAGATCGCAGTATTTCATCTGTGAATTATAAAATCCGTGGTTTTCATCAACTGTCCATTGTGATTTCACATCATCGTTTATTGTTTCATCTGCCTGTATTGATTCGGGATATGTTTGCGCATAAAACAGAGTTCTCTGTTCCCATATATCACATACCGAAGAAGGGTATTCAAAATTATTGCCTTCACTGTTGAACAGACCCGAAACATCAGGAATACTATCATCCTTGAACCCTTCATTGCGTAATCGGTTCACCTGTGGATACAAATGACCGAGTCCGCATACGACCAGAACTCTCTTATCACTATAAAGATTCAACTTTTCCATTATATTCTGATGAATATGATCATCCCTGTCGTCCGTTGTTGTGTTCTGTTTGTAGGTATCATTATCGACCTTCCAATAATCCACCATTTCTATGGGTATATCATTATCGCGGCAATAGCAATACGTGATACACATATCGACGGGTCCGTCAACTACCCCGTATTTTTCATAGTATTCTTCTCTCGCCTCTATGAAAACTACATCGGGATCTATGTGTCTTATGGCGTTCAACATTTCTTCAACAGAATAATTTGACAAGGAGTCAAAATGATCCGTGTGGAATGTCCCCATAAGATAGATGTCCTGACCGTCAGTTGTTTTAATTCGTTTTACCGTAAAACTCTTAAGATTGATATAAAAGATCGCTGCCAGAATAAATAAGATTCCCAGCACTGCAGCAATGCATATAAGCACTATTTTCAACCTGGAATGTTTCTTCATTCTCTTCTCTCCTATAACATATTATTGTCAAATCACCAAAATTAATGTGAGAAAACTTACGATCTTAGCATAATATTATTCTATCATAAATACTCGGATTTTTCAAGCCTAAATAATCTCTCCTCACGAACAAAATAACCCGTTATTATAGCCAAACAGCGAGAAATGTGGTATAATTCAAATGGAAGAGAGGTCGATTTATTATTTCTTTCACGGCGCGATGCTGTCATTCCGGAAAAACGGAAAAATAATAATTGGAGAGTAATACTATGGATAAAACATACAGACTTTTATGGACAGTCAGTCTTTTAATTATTTCGTGCATTACAATTGGGATAACAGCCTGTAATCTGATATCAATAGACCTTCCCGACATAGCAACCCGGATACTGGGCATTATTGATCTGCTGGCGATCCCTGTATTAATATTTGCGTCAGTCAAATTGAGGGAACCTCTAAAAACCCAATTTGAGAGAAAAAGAGCTATCCACGCCGTCTACTGCGTCAAACCTCCTAACCGGGCGCCAGCCCGGCTTCGTCGGCTTTCCTTGTATCCGACGCAGCTATCTCATTTTCTCTTTTCAAAG
>JAGBMA010000222.1 GCA_017635095.1 Ruminiclostridium sp.
GGCGTGGGGCAGAGCCCCACACGCGCGTCCGCAGACGCGCTGAGGGTGCAGGGCAAAGCCCTGCCGGGGCGTGGGGCAGAGCCCCACACGCGCGTCCGCAGACGCGCTGAGGGTGCAGGGCAAAGCCCTGCCGGGGCGTGGGGCAGAGCCCCACACGCGCGTCTGCAGACGCTCTACAGTCTTTTGCTGACCTCGATGACAGCGCCGACAACGCGGACATCGTTGGCTTCCGCGCCGTCAAAGCGGCGGACAGGGTAGTAGGGATTGATCGAGTGGAGTTCGACCCAGTTGCGCCCGTACTTTATCTTCTTGACGAAAGCCTCGTCGCCTATCATGACAACAGCTACACTGCCGCTGTCAACACTGTCGCGGCGTTTGACAAGAATGCGGTCGCCGTCCTCTATCGTCGGTGCCATGCTGTCGCCGCGCACGTTTATCCACAGGAAATCGTCCTTCTCGCCCGGGTGCTCGATGTAAGTCGGAATGCGGCAGACCGCCCGGCTGTCCGCATAAGCGCCGAAGCCTGCGCTCACGCTGTCGAAAACGGGAATGCGGTAAATGCCGGTATCTATGAACTCTGCGTTGTTGGACTCCTCACGCCCGAGAATGAACAGAGCGTCGGTATGAAGCCCTTTCGCAAGTGTGTCGAGCTTGTCGAGAGGGATACTCCTGATGCTTCCGGTCTCATAGCGCTGGAGCGTGGATTTGCTTATACCGGTGCTGTCCGCAAGCTCCTGATACGACAGACCGAGCTCCTTTCTTCTCCGCTTTATTCTGTCTGATGCAAGTTCTTCCATAGCAGCCTCCTTTTTTTGCAGTTTTACGTCGCTCTGTGTCGAAAAACTACCTTAACTGCATTATACCACATAAATCCCGAAAATGCAACACTTTTCTCAGAAAAAAGTAAAAAGTTGCATAAACGGGTTGACATTTGTAAAAAGATGTGGTATTATATACTTGTCCCAAATGTGCAACAAAGTGTGCAATATCCCCGATTTGCAACAGAGAGGAGTATAATTGTATAATTGCATAATGTGCGGTATGAGCGGCGAAAAGCCGGTTTCCGCATATAACAAGGACGGAGCCCAAGACGACGTGTGCGGGTACTGCAAAAGTGATAAAATACGCATCTCCGACGTGAACTGCAGCTTGTGCGGGGCTGCATTATACCACGGAGAATACGCGTATGAAGCAGGTGAGATGCTGATCTGCGAAAATTGCCTGACGCGGGTGCTCGTATAAACGAAAGGAGAGGAGCATGAACATAAAGGAACTGCTTGTATCATACAAGCTCATTGATGACAGAATAGAGCTCGCGCTCGAAGAGATAGCAAGACTGCGCTCGCTCGCGGAACGAATGACCCAGTGTATCTCGTTCGACGGCAGAGGCGGAAAAGGCGGTCATTCCGACCGGGTCGGCAATTATGCCGTAAGGATAGCCGAGCTTGAAATAAATACAGACCGTGAGATCGACCGGCTCGTTGACCTCCGGGAAAAGATATTGAAGATAGTCAGCTCGCTTGACGACGATGTGGAAAGGATCGTTATAGAGCGCCGCTACATAATGTTCGAGAATAATGAAGCGATAGCGGAAAAGCTCGGGTACAGCCTGAGACATATAGTCCGCGTCCACAAAAGCGCCCTCGCAAAGCTTGAAAAGATGTATAACAGCGAAGAGCAGATAGCATCATGACAATGAATTGAAACATCCCCCGGCTGCAGTATGCAGTCAGGGGATGTTTTTTCTTATTCGGCCTTTGAAAAGCTGTCCTTTCCCGCGCCGCATAACGGACATTCAAAATCCGCGGGAAGATCTTCAAACTTGGTGCCGGGTGCTATGCCGTTCTCCGGATCGCCCTTTTCCTCGTCGTACTCCCAGCCGCAAAGCTCGCATACATACTTCATAAGTGTGTTCTCCTTTCGTTGGTTTTATTGCATCACTTTTCCGTGATAATGCCGTATCTTCCGGGTCGCCTGTCTCTGAAAATGCCCCAGCTCAGACGCATATCGTCTATCGCGTCAAGATCGTGTTCCGCACAGATCACCTTGTCGCCGTCCCGTCCGCCGTCTGCAATTATCTCTCCTGTGCAGTCGGTTATGAAAGACGAGCCGTAGAACGTAAGCGCGGACTTCTGGCTGCCGTTTTCCTCGCAGGGCTCAACAGTCTCGGTGCCGAAGCGGTTCGCCGCGATCACCGGCATGACGTTTGCAGCCGCGTGTCCCTGCATAGCTCTCCGCCAGTGCGGCATACTGTCGGTATCGAGCACAGGCTCGCTTCCGATAGCGGTGGGGTAGAACAGCAGTTCCGCGCCTTCTATTGCCATGCACCGCGCCGACTCCGGGAACCACTGATCCCAGCATATCCCGACGCCGATACGCGCATATCGTGTGTTCCAGACCCTGAAGCCCGTGTCGCCGGGAACGAAGTAGAACTTCTCCTGATAGTAGTGGTCATCGGGGATATGGGTCTTGCGGTAGATTCCGAGCACAGAGCCGTCCGCGTCTATGATCGCGCAGGTATTGAAGAGACGGTTTATGTCCCTCTCATAGAAGCTTATGGGAAGCACGACACCGAGTTCAGCCGCGACCGCCGAGAAATGCTTCACAGCATCGTTTTCACTGAGCGGCTTGGCGAAGCTGTAGTATTCGTAGCGGCGCTCCTGACAGAAATACTGCCGCTCAAACAGCTCCGGCAGCAGTATGACCTGCGCGCCGTTCTTTGCAGCCTCGCGGACAAGCTTATCCGCAAGGGCGATGTTTTCGTTTATATCTGTGGTGCAGTGCATCTGGACTGCTCCTACGGTAACTTTTCTCAATTTCCTGCCTCCTGCTGTAAGCGTCTGCGGCATCGTAGATGCCGACAGTCGCGCGGTTCCGGAACCGCGGTCCGCTCCCCTTTTTGAAAAAGGGAAGACCAAAATTTTCTGATAGCTTATGCTATAGGGTACCTCTAAAAACCGCTTTGAAAAGAGAAAATGAGATAGCTGCGTCGGATACAAGGAAAGCCGACGAAGCCGGGCTGGCGCCCGGTTAGGAGGTTTGACGCAGTAGACGGCGTGGCTAGCTCTTTTTCTCTCA
>JAGBMA010000223.1 GCA_017635095.1 Ruminiclostridium sp.
ACCATATCATCGAAATCCGCTTTGTTGACGCGGTTATTGTGGACGGTTATCTGTATTTCGGCATTAGTGTCGAAGCTATTGAGCACCGAGCAATAGCCGAGGAAGATACCCTCCTGTTCCTCCTGCTTTGCGATAGCGTAATTCACATCTTCAAATTTGTAGGTCTTGCTGTACTTGTTTTCGTCAACAAGGAAGATGTAATCATCGCAGACACGGAGATACGGAATAGTTTTCTGCGTAGTGCGCGGAACCGTGCGCTTTTTCTTAACGACCTTCTTTTTGGACTTTTTCTTCTTGCCCTTATTCAGTCGTGCCGCATCGCGTTCCTTCGCAGACAGTCCCTCATCAGCTTCATCGGGAGACTTTTTCTTCTTGCCCTTATTCAGTCGTGCCGCATCGCGTTCCTTCGCAGACAGTCCCTCATCAGCTTCATCGGGAGACTTTTTCTTATTGAAATGCATGAACGCCCCAGCCGCTGCAGCCGCGCCCAAAGCACCGACCAACAGAAACGCAGCGCCGCCGACTGCCACGTTATCCTCGGAAACTATCGTTTCGTCTGCTTCCGCTGTTACAGCTCCTGTCTCCGTGACCGGTTCGGTATCTGATACCGCTGGCAGCGTTGTTTCCGCTGTTATTGTAGTATCTGAAACAACAGTTTCGACAACCACCTCTGTCACTTCTTCCGTAACATCTTTCAGATAACGCTCCTGCGTATCGGACGAAACCGCTGTTTCGGTTCGCAAGGCTTCACCGTCACCTGCTTCTGTTCCTGCGGTGACGGGTTCTTCTTTCTCCGAAAAAGAGCTTTTTTCAGCTCGCTGTTCTTCCGCGACTTCATTATGTACCTCCGTAATTGTAGTGGTCGTTTCAGCACTCGATCCCGCAGCAGTCACGGTCTTATGCGTCCTTGCCGCCGTGCTGTGTATCTCTGTTTCAGCAGGAGCGGGAACCGGGCTTGAAACAACCGGTATTGTATTCTTCTCCATTCAACATTTCCTTTCTGAGACCGCATTTAACGCGGTCTCCAGAGCTTCTTTGAAAGTCTTTTTATTACCGATTTTTCTTCCTTTGCAGCTATTTCTTCCTGCAATTCCTCCGCTATATATTTCTTGCGGAGATCAGCGAAAACAGGCTCATAGGAATACACCCTTTTCTGCGGGAAGAAATAAAAGTAGAAAAACTCGACCGCGAACTGCTCAAAGAACATATCATTGTACTTGAAAAATCCTGCAAGCATGAGCGGTGCGGCTATCAGTATCACAAGCCATGATACCATTTCCTGCGGTATGAAATTCCTGCCGAAGATGTACAGCGGAACACATATCAGCAAAGCGACACCGGCACATATACACTGCCGCAGCGTCAGACCGAAGAACAGCTTTTCGCGGTAGTTTTTGATCTCCTTCGGTATGCGTATCTCAATCATATTTTAGTCATTCCCCCATTCCTCGCCCTCGTGGAGCTTTTCGTATTTTGTAACAGCCCTCGATATGCTGAAACCGCTTAATATTCCGGCACTCAGCACAGCGAGAACTATGCAGCCCATAACCATTGGAGACACCTCCTGTCATTATCACTTGAGCATCACCTTATAAGATTCCGCTTCGGGTATGTACTCAACAAACACACTCGGTTCAAAACTCATAACATCACGGAGCTGTTCAAAGTTGAATATGTATGCCTCATAACCTCTGCGAATCTCCGAAAGCGTATCGTTCACAAGCGCAACATAGTAGTAATCCATTGTCGGTATCTTATCGTCATACGGTATCTTGCTCTTTACCGGACGACGCTTGAGCTTCTTATCCTTGCTCGGCACTACCGTTTCCATCAGAGCATCAACCACATACTCCATGAAATCGTCCATATCTTCCGGAACGAAATCCTCACAAGCAGAGCGCTTGCCACACTTGTAGCTGCACTGAGAGCAGTCGTGCTCGATCTTTGCTTTCATAAGGTCATTGTGCAAATTCATTTTAATTTCCTCCGTGTATTGTTATCTCTTGTTCACAGCGTTTCAGCCGTTGCTTCCTCGGTCTCGAAGTCCGTGTATTCAGCGGCTCTCTTTCTGAGAACCACCGCGCGAACCGCAAATACCGTACCTGTTACTGCTGCGGCAGCACCCACCGCCGCAATAATTATTGTTATGATCTTTCTCATGTTATCAACCTCCTGTTGTCCATTCAATGATTTTATATATTGTATAGCCGAGCCCCAACAGCCCGCTTATGATAAAAGTGAGAGGGTACAGATCTTCCTGCGTTATTTTCATAGGCACACCCCTCTCGTCATGCGCCTACCGCTTGTCTTGCCCATTGTCCGCTCTTTGCCACACCGAGCGCCAGCGCCAATGCCGTTATCGTAATACCCATACTGTCCGTGCCGCCGAGAAGGTCGGCTACCTGTGAAAAGGCGTAGAACATAACTACTACCACAAGTCCCTGTATGCAGACCGCCGCATAGCTCTTTATGAAAGCCTTTGC
>JAGBMA010000224.1 GCA_017635095.1 Ruminiclostridium sp.
AACTGGAAGACCCGTTTACGGGTAGCAAGTAACAGACTTTTCTGCAAGTGTCAGACCGTTTTTGCGTCTTTAGACGTTTGCCAGAACGGAGCCTTTTAGGCTCATTTGAAAAGCCACCGGCTATGCCGGTGGATCTTTACTTTTTGCAGTCTCACCCCAGCGCCACGTCAAGGGACATCATGAGCAGAAACCCCACCGCAAATGCCAGAACTCCGGTGTATGAGCGCCCGCCTTCCGTCATCTCCGGTATAAGCTCCTCCACCACCACATAGAACATGGCGCCTGCCGCAAAACTCAGAAGATACGGCATAGCCGGTATCACATATCCCGCCGCGGCTATGGTTATGAGAGCTCCGAGCGGCTCTACCGCCCCCGAGAGCATTCCGCAGACAAAGGATTTCATCTTTCCCGTTCCCGCCGCGTGCATGGGCATAGAGACTATCGCGCCCTCCGGCAGGTTCTGTATCGCGATACCGAGAGCGAGAGCAAGGGCAGAAGCTGATGTTATATCCGCGCCGCCGTATATCAGCCCCGCGTACACTGCACCCACAGCCATTCCCTCCGGTATGTTGTGGATAGTCACCGCGAGTACCATGAGCCGTTTGTCTCCGGTTCTCACCGCGTCGCCGTCCGCAATGTCGGGCTGGGGGATAAGCCGGTCAAGGGCGGTAAGGAACAGTATCCCGAGTGCGAACCCGACCGCGGCTGGCAGGAACGCAAGCTGACCGAGATCTGCGGCGCACTGCTCTATCGCGGGTATTATAAGGCTCCAGATGCTCGCCGCCACCATTATCCCGCCTGCCGCGCCGTCAAGAGCACGTTCAAGGTTCCTGCCGAAAGACTTCTTCATAAACAGGACGCACGCTGAACCGAGCGCCGTACCTGCAAACGGGAGCGCAATTCCCGAAAAAACATCGTAAAACATATTACCCTCCAAAGGAATATTGCTCTTAGAGTTTATTCCTCCGGAGGGTATTTGGTTACTTGTCATCTGCCGGCGTAGATATCCCTCTGCGCCACCGCGAGCCTGTCACAGCGCTCGTTTTCTTCATGTCCCGCGTGCCCTTTTATCCAGGTGAACTCCACGTCATGCACCTTGAGCAGATCGAGGAGCCGCCCCCACAGATCCGGGTTAAGTGCGGGCTTCTTGTCGCCTTTTACCCAGCCCCGTTTTCTCCAGGACTCCGCCCAGCCCTTTGTTATGCCGTCCACAACGTATTTCGAGTCTGTCTGTAGCACCACATGACAGGGATATTTCAGGGCTTCGAGCCCTTTTATGCAGCCCGTCAGCTCCATGCGGTTGTTGGTGGTATGAGCTTCACCGCCGGAAAGCTCGGTCTCTTTGTCCCCGTACCGTAGTATCACCCCGTAGCCCCCGGGGCCGGGATTGCCGGAGCAGGCTCCGTCGGAAAATATATATACCGTCTTTTTTTCCATTACTCGTCTTCCTTTTTCTGATTATGTGCATAAAGCTTCGCCGTTTTCTTTCCCGCAAGCGCGAGCAGGTTCGAGATAATGCCAGTTGAGATCACAACGCCGGATATTATTGCAATAACGCGTATCGTGAACAGCTCGGAACCGCAGAAATGCAGGGCGAAAAGGCTTCCCCAGATAAATGTTATCATGATAGCGATAACGGCGCATTTTTTTGTGATCTTCATGGGGCTGCTCACAAGGATTATCATGAGGAAAGCCGCCCCGGCAATGCCGTAGCTTGCAACAGCCGTAAGCTCGCCGGCGCTGAGCCCGTTCATATTGCCCCAGATAAGACAGCCGCCGATGGCAAGAACGCTTGCGATTATCGCAGGCACGATCTTCAGCAGGACTGTCGTGATATACGGGGCGACTTTCTCCCGCCGCGTCACGATATCGGCGATGCTTACGACGGTGTGGTTCAGGATCACCGTGAACAGTGCCGCTGCGCCCGTTATGATGAGCGTAACTGCGAACATGGGGTATGTGAAAGGCACAAAGCCGAAAAATTCCTCAAGGAATACATGACCGCAGATGAATGAACCAATAAGAACGAACATCATTCCTATCTTCCACGGGCGCATGGGGTGGCAGGCAAGCAGCACGATCACGAAAGAGACTGCCGCGAGTATAAACGCAGCCACGGTGCTGAGCTGCTCAGTGGTGAAGCCGAGCGTCCGTCCGCAGATTATCGCAGCGGACAAAGCAAGCACAGCTGAGATACCGTTAGGTATCGCCCGGCGCAGAACGTTTGAGATGAAACTTCCGCGGATAAGCTCCTTATTGGGCTGGAGAGCGAGGAGGAAGCTCGGCGCGCCTATGCAGAGCGCGTTTATGAGCGTCATCTGTATCGGCTCAAAAAGGAACGGGAGCTGTATGATAACGAACATCACCGCAAGCAGCAGGCTGTATGTGGTCTTGGAAAGAAACAGAGATGCCGAACGTTCCACGTTGTTTATGGAGCGCCTGCCCTCGGCAACGACTTTTGGCATGGACGCGAAGTTGCTGTCTAGAAGAACGAGGTTCGATACGTTTCTTGCAGCCTCGCTCCCGCTCTGCATAGCTATCGAGCAGTCCGCTTCTTTAAGGGCGAGGACATCGTTCACGCCGTCTCCGGTCATTCCGACGGTATGGCCTTTTGCCTGGAGCGCCTTTACAAGCTCCAGCTTCTGAGGAGGCGTGACTCTGCCGAATATCGTGTATTCGTCAACCACTTCGCCGATATGCTCGACTGTCGATGCGTCTATGTACCTGTCGGCGTTCTTCACTCCGGCTTTTTGGGAAACAAAGCTTACGGTAACGGGGTTGTCACCCGAGATTATCTTTATATCGACGCCCTGTTCCGCAAAATATCTGAGGGTATCGGGAGCTTCCGCGCGGATACGGTCGAAAATTGCAATAAGCGCAACGGGGGTGATATGCTCCGGGAGATCCTTTCCGTTGAAAGGTTCGTCGGAATGAGCGAGCAGTATAACTCTGCGCCCGCCGGCGGAGAAGTCTTCTACGGTCTGACGTATCCCGCTGTACTTTTCACCGAGTATGAACTCACCCGCGCCCATGATATACGAACCTTTACCGGGGAAATGAGCCCCGCTCCATTTACGCGCCGACGAAAAGGGCATGACTGCGTCGGCGGTATATGTCGATGAGCCGTTCCAGTGCTCTTTCACCGCCATAAATGTGGGGTTCGTGTCCGAAAGCGCATTCACCAGCGCGGTCATTGCGCCGTCGATATCCGCGTCCCCGTCAAGGGGCTTCACTTCCGTGACCTGCATACTTCCCTCGGTTATGGTGCCGGTCTTGTCGAGGCAGAGGACATCTACCCGGGCGAGCGTTTCTATGCAGTACATATCCTGCACAAGGGTCTTATTCTGCGCAAGCCGTATCGAGCTTACCGCGAGCACGATACTTGTGAGGAGCACAAGTCCCTCGGGTATCATGCCTATGATCGCCGCGACGGTGCTTACCATGGCTCTGCCGAACTCCTGGGGCGGGTCTGTCATGTACACGCCGTTGTATATGAGGAGCGCCATGAGCGGCACTATTATGATCGAGATGCCCTTGAGTATCGTATTTATCGCGCGCATCATCTTTGAATCCGTCTTTTTGACGTACTTCGCACTGCTTGTGATCTTGTTGGCGAAGCTTTCCGCGCCGAGCCCGACCGCGACAGCCCGGCATTCTCCGCTCACCGCGAAGCTTCCCGAGAGGATCTTGTCGCCGGCTTTTTTGTATATCGGGTCGCTCTCGCCGGTGATGAGGCTTTCGTTGACCTCGCATTCACCGGATACGATCTCACAGTCCGCGGAAGCCTGGACGCCCGACCGGAACACCACGAGATCCCCCTCGACTATTTCGGAATTCGGTATCTCCGTCTCGACACCGCCGCGGATAACATGAGCCTTCGGAGCGGAAATGAGCGTGAGCCGGTCTATGGTGCGTTTTGCGCGGATCTCCTGGAAAATACCGATACCGGTATTGCAGAAGATAACGCCGATGAACATGGCGTTCTTGATATTGCCGAAAATAAGCACGAGCGCGGCGAGAACGATGTTCAGGAAGTTGAAGAACGTGAGCGTGTTTTCACGGACGATCTGAGTTATGGATTTGGTCTTTATCTCTCCCGAGCCGTTCACCCTGCCCTCGGCAGCGCGCTTTGCGGCTTCTTCCGGCGAAAGACCGTTGATGATATCTGTATCTGTCATTTCAATGCCTTTCTTTCTGCGATATGCATTACAACACTATATTATACTATAACTGCGCGGATTTGTAAAGCATAATATCATTGACAAAATCACAGATTTTTGATATCATTATAAATGATCTATTCATGATAAATGATCTATTCATGCGGCTTACAGGAGGATAACAAAATGCGTCTTCTTCTTGCGGAGGACGAGCGCACTTTATCGGACGCGCTCGTCACACTTCTTTCACACAGCAACTACTCGGTAGATGCGGTATATAACGGTCAGGACGCGCTCGATTATATTGAAGCCGGCAATTACGACTGTGCGGTGCTCGATATAATGATGCCGAAAATGGACGGTATCACGGTCCTGAAAAAGATACGCGCCGAGGGCATCACGATACCCGTGCTGCTGCTCACGGCAAAGAGCGAGATAGATGACCGTGTCGAGGGACTTGACAGCGGCGCGGACGACTACCTCACAAAGCCTTTTGCATCAAAGGAGCTCCTTGCCCGGGTGCGCGCTATGACGAGAAGAATGCCCGAAATGACGAATAATCTGCTGCAGTACGGCAACGTCGGGCTCGACAGGGGCGATTTCAGCCTTACCGGCCCCGACGGGAGCATGAGACTTGCAAATAAGGAATTCCAGATGCTCGAAATGATGATGATGAACCCCAACCAGGCTATCCCCACAGAGCGCTTTCTTGAGAAGATATGGGGGTACGAGAGCGAATCCGAGATAAACGTCGTCTGGGTGAACATCTCCGGGCTCCGCAAAAAACTCGCCTCTGTCGGCGGGAACGTCGCCATAAAAGCTGCAAGAGGGATAGGATATATGCTTGCGCTGAGCGAGAACTGAGGGATAACGATGGCAGAAGTAAAATGGACTCCGGAACAGGAGCGGGCTATAACATTCAGAGACGGTGCGGCTATCGTTTCCGCGGCGGCGGGAAGCGGCAAGACCGCTGTTCTTGTGGAGCGCGTAAGACGGCTCATACTCGATGAGACCGACCCCGTGAACGCGGACGAAATGGTCATCTCCACGTTTACCAACGAGGCTGCGGCGGAGCTTAAAGCAAGGCTCAACAAGGCTCTCGACGATGAGCTCGCAAAAGCTCCCGACAACCGGCACCTCATGGAGCAGCGCCTTCGGCTTGAGGATGCTTACATCTCCACGATAAGCTCCTTCTGCCTTACGATACTGCGCCGGAACAGCACTCTTGCGGGGCTCCAGCCCGGGTTCTCCGTACTTGACGAGTCGGAAGCGAAGCTTATATACGCCCGCGCCGTTTCAACGGTAATGGAGGATTTCTGCGAGAACGGCAGCAAGGAAGAGCGGGAGCTGCTTTATGAATGGTTCGCAGGTGAAACGGACGCGCGTATCGTGGAAGCGGTGGATATCCTGTACCGCTTTTCAAAGAATATTCCCGATGCCGACAGGTTCTTTGCCGACCAGCTCGCCAAGTACCGTGACCCCGACAGCTCTTCCTGCAGCTCGGAACAGGCTGCGGAGCGCTTCTTTGAAACAAAGGTACTTGCGGGGAAAGAGCGGCTGAACGAGCTTTGCGGGGAGCTGGAGCTGCTCGACGACCCGACTTCGGCTGCAAACGGCATGGTAAAACGGTATTCCGAAGAATGGTACGGAATACGCGACGCGGTTCTTGAGATAAGCGATATCGCAAGCTGCACGGAGATCTACAATGATACCCTCGCCGACTTTGAGCCGCCGGCAATACCGCGCAAGACCAAGGATTTCGACAACTCCTTTCTCAAAGACCTTCACTCGGAGCTTAAAGACGCATGGAACGAGCTTGTTCTCTGCGCCGGTCTTTTTGCAAGACGAAAGGGCGATATGTCAGTCTGCGCGCCGGTGCTCGGGATACTTATCGGGCTGGTGAAGAAGCTCGATGACGAATATTCCGCCCGGAAGCGTGAAAAAGGACGGGTGGATTTCAGCGATATCGAGCTTATGACACTGCGGCTGCTCAGGGGCGAGGACGGAAGACCGAGCGAGACTGCAAAAGAGATCGCAAAAGGCATAAAGATCATCATAGTCGATGAATTTCAGGACAGCAACGAGATACAGTACGAGATATTCCGGCTCCTTTCGGACAATAAGCAGAACCTTTACTTCGTCGGCGATATAAAACAGTCAATCTACCGGTTCCGCGGCGCAGACCCCCTGGTTTTCTCGCGCCTTACAAAAGACCGGGATTTTACTGTCATAGACCTCAACAAGAACTTCCGGAGCTGCCGAGAAGTCATCGACTCGGTAAACGGCATCTTCATGGGCAATATGACGGAAGAGCTGGGAGATGTGGATTACGACAGCAAATGCGCGCTCGTACAGGGCACAAGCTATGACACCGGCACCGAAAATATCACCGAGCTTGTGACCTTCGGAGGTAAAAATGCCGAGGAAAGCCGGAAAAGCGAAGCCGCGTATATTGCGGATCGTATAAAACAAATGGTGAGCGAGGGGTTCCGGGTAACGGAAAAGGGTGTGAAGCGCCCCTGCGGCTACGGCGATTTTGCAGTTCTCATGGGTCGCTACAGCGCCAACATCGAGATATATAAAGATGCTTTCGACAAGGCGGGCGTGCCGTATGACGCGAAGGACACCGAGGAATATACGGACTTTTCCGACGTGAAGCACGCGTTGTCGCTTCTCAGGGTGATAGACGATCCGTACCGCGACACCGACCTTGCGGCGGTGCTGATGCGGGAACCGTATATGGTGCCGGAAAAGGAAATGGCGGAGATAAAGATCGCAGCAGGCCGCGGCAAAAGCCTGTGGTCGGGGCTCAACAAGTACGCAAAGACCAATAAGCGCGCAGCGTTCATACTGCACGAGCTCAACGGCTATCGTAAATTCTCGGAGGAAAACTCGGCGGAACGCCTTATCCGCAAGATCTGCGACGAAAGTATGCTTATTCCCGCCGCGGAGGTTTCGCCCAACGGCGCAAAAAGAAGCTCGAACCTGCATAAACTCATTTATTTCGCCGAGCGGTTCTCCGGCGGCGAGAGCGCAAGCCTGTACGATTTCATAAGCTACATGGACAATATCCGCAAGGGAAAGATCACCCTTGCCCAGGCGAAGGGCGACAGCACCGGAGCCGTGCGCATGATGACCATACACGGCTCGAAAGGACTTGAATTCCCGGTGTGCTTTGTATCTAACCTGTCGTCAAGACCCCGTAACTTCGCGGACGAGATCATCTGCGATCCGGTCTGCGGGATCGGTATGAAGATCTGCGACACGGAAAGAATGCTCAAAATAGAGACACAGACCTACAAAATGGTGGCGGACGAAAACAAGCGTCTGGACATGAGCGAGGAGATGCGCCTGCTTTATGTTGCAGCCACAAGAGCAAAGGAAAAGCTCATTTTCACTGCGCCCATGTCGCGGGGCGAGCCGGGTATGCATTACGGCTGGGTGCTTCGCAGCCGTGCCGTGAATAACGGGCTCATAACCGTGCGTAACTACGCGGAGTACAGTCCGGACGCGGCTGCTCTGACCGCGGAAGATACCGGGGAAGATGCGGAGCTCCCCGCGTTCACCGATTACGCTTACCGGAGCTTCTCATCGGTCCCGGCAAAGGTTACTGCCACACAGATAGGCGTAAAGAGCGTTGACGACTATGCGGCCCAGTCCGACAAGATCGAGCGTTTCATGAGACTTCCGTCCTTCCTCGGGACGAGCGTGACCTCACGTCTCACCGGAAAGAAGCGGGGCGACGCTTACCACAAGGTCATGGAGATGCTTGATTTCAGCGCAAAGCCCGAGGACGTGCCTCATATTCTCGATACCCTCTGCGAAAACGGAAAGATCTCGGACATAGAACGGCTTTCGGTCTCGGAGAGCGATATCGCGTCATTCCTGACGAGCGACCTGTGCAGGCGCGCAGCGGAAAGCGGAGACGTGAACCGCGAATTCCCGATATTCTGTGAGTATGTTCCGGAAACGGGAGAGTGGGGAGTTTCTGACTGGGACGGAGAAGAAAAGCCGTTTATCCAGGGTATCGCGGATATGTTCTTTGTCGAGGACGGCGAGATCGTGCTGGTGGACTACAAGACCAACGTGAATGTCACCGCCGACCAGCTCATAGAGGAGTACCGCGGTCAGCTCGATGTTTATGCGCGGGCGCTCTCGGAAGCTACCGGAATGAAGGTGCGGCAGAAACTTCTGTACTCTTTCGGGCTCGGAGAAGTGGAGATACCGTGAGATATTGACAAAATCATACAATTATGGTAGAATTATGTTTATTGCAGGTAAAGCTGCGATCGTAATACCCTTCATCAAGGAAAGATATAAATGCTGAAATGGATCACTCCCGACGCGGACTCAATACACGGCGGCGCGTGGAACGACAACCGGAGCCGGCGCTTCGGAAGCGACTCCGCACCTGCAAATATAGTGCTGTTAAGCAGCAAATACGATACGAAAACAGCACTTCTGGACGGAGCGCTGCTCAGGTACTATAACGGCTCAAAGCCCAACCGCCGCGGCTACGGTTTCCCTTTGTTCAGCGGTGACAAAGACCTCGGCGATATCGTTGCTGTTCTTCGCGACGACGCGGCTGAGCGCGGTGTGCAATTCGGGTTCTGTCTCTGCGACGAGCGCCAGAAAGCGGCACTCGATGCGGTATGCAGGATAGACTGGAACTGCACCGACGACGACAGCGACTATATCTACAAGACAGAGAGTCTTGCGGCGCTTTCCGGTAAGAAGCTGCACCGCAAGCGCAATCATATCAACAACTTCCGGAAAATGTACGACGATGTGCGGTATTCTCCCCTGTCGGAAAGCAATGCCGCCGACGCGCTCACGGTAGCGCAGAAATGGTTCGAAGAACGCTCGGAAAACGTAACGGCAGATGAACTTTACGAGCTCGAAAGCATTCGCTTCGCACTTGCAAACACAGACAAACTCGGTATCTCCGGCGGAGTTCTGTATGTCGGCGGCGTCCCCGCGGCTATGACCGCAGCTTCACAGGTTTCCGACGCAGTCACCGATGTGCACTACGAAAAAGCCTGGGGTGAATTTGCAGCCAACGGCGCCTTCACGGTCATAAACCAGTGCTTCGCCGCCTCCGTCACAAGCGAATATATCAACCGCGAAGAGGATATGGGCATAGAAGGTCTGAGGACTGCAAAAGAGTCGTATTTTCCGGCATTCAAACTGAAAAAGTATTACGGGGCATACAAAGGCTGATGCTCCGCAGCGTATCATGGCGAAAGGAGCTGCACCCGCCCGGGTGCGGGGTAATATCATGCTTGGTTCTGTTCTGTCCCGAGAGGACTGCGCAAATTGCAGATTCTGCTGTTCATTCCGGCGCAAGAGCCTTTGGGAGACCCCGCTTTTTGACGAAGAAACGGTAAGCCGGCTGTCCGCACGTTATCCGGACGCCCGTTTCAAGAAGCGCGGAGATGCATATACGATAGATCTTGACGACTGCTACACGACCGCCGACCCGGAGGAAGAAGCGCCTTGTCCGTTCAATCACAGCGGCTGCATTCTCGGTGCGGACGAGAAGCCGTTTGACTGCAGCATATGGCCGCTTCGGGTAATGCGGTACAACGGCGGGCTCGCGATATGCCTTACGCCCACCTGTCCGGTGATCTCGGAAAAGCCGCCGGAGGTCATGCGGGAGCTTGCAGCCGGGACTGTCGGCGACAAGACGGCGGAGTATGCGAAACTTCACCCATATATGATAAAGGAGTACCGGGACAGTTTTCCGGTGCTCAGGATACTTGAATGATACAGCAAAACAGCCCGCTGATGCGGGCTGTTTTTTGTGGGCGGCGGACACGCCGCAGCGAATTGCTTTGCGTATTTTATCGGAGATATGAGTGTATGTCACTCCCGCTTGGAGACACTCGTCGGCAAGACCGCTAAAAATAAGACGAAAATAACGGCTGCGAGGCAGAAAAAAACGTATAGAAGATAACTTTCATACGGTTTCGGTGGCGCCGTCGCGCCTGTGATTGCGTTACAAAAAGTATATCCGAACTCCGGACAGCGAGGCAGAAAAAAACCGTATAGAAGATAACTTCCATATGGTTTCGGTGGCGCCGTCGCGCCTGTGATTGCGTTACAAAAAGTATATCCGAACTCCGGACAGCGAGGCAGAAAAATATCCCGCCTCAGATAAGCCCGAGACGGGATTCGGTGGCGCCGTCGCGCCTGTGATTGCGTTACAAAAAGTATATCCAAACTCCGGACAGCGAGGCAGAAAAATATCCCGCCTCGGATAAACCCGAGACGGGATTCGGTGGCGCCGTCGCGCCTGGCGCGCCACAAGGGATTCGAACCCCTGACCCCTTGGTTCGTAGCCAAGTACTCTATCCAGCTGAGCTAGTGGCGCACTGAAAATTTACTAATTTATTATACACTATTGATCTCGTTTTGTCAAGACTTTTTTTAAAAAACGTGTAAATGCAATATCGTCATTTTATACAAAACTTTTTGTTGACAAATAATAGTAAAAGTGATATAATTTATCAGTCATTTTAAAGAACACAGCACGTTATGAAAAGAAGGAAGTACGAAATTGAAAAGAGAAGATCTGAGAAATATTGCAATAATCGCCCATGTCGATCACGGCAAGACCACACTCGTAGATGAGATGCTCAAGCAGAGCGGCGTTTACCGCGAAAACCAGACTGTAGTTGACCGCGTAATGGACAGTAACGCCCTCGAACGTGAGCGCGGCATAACGATACTTGCAAAAAACACGTCCGTAAAGTACAAAGACGTGAAGATAAACATTGTCGATACCCCCGGTCATGCCGACTTCTCCGGTGAAGTCGAGCGTATCCTCAAAATGGTGAACGGGGTACTGCTCCTCGTTGACAGCTTCGAGGGTACCATGCCGCAGACGAGGTTTGTTCTGCAGAAAGCCCTTGAGCTCGGTCACAAGGTCATCGTCGTTGTAAATAAGACCGACCGTCCCGACGCGCGCCCGAAAGAAGTGGTGGACGAGGTGCTTGAACTGCTCCTCGATCTCGACGCGGACGACGAACAGCTTGAAAGCCCTGTGATCTACTGCTCCGGCAGAAACGGTACGGCTTCTCTTGACCCCGATGTAATGGGCGAAAACTTCATACCGCTGTTTGATATGATACTTGAGCATATCCCCGCTCCCGAGGGTGACCCGGACGGTGAGCTCCAGCTCCTCGTATCGTCCATCGACTACAGCGAATATGTCGGCAGAATAGCTATCGGCCGCATCGAGCGGGGCTGCATAAAGCAGAACCAGGAAGTTACAGTCTGCGATTACCACGGCGCAGTCCAGCCGTTCAAGGGCAAGGTCGTTAGCCTTTACGAGTTTGACGGCCTCGGAAAGACCCCTGTTCAGGAAGCGTCTGTGGGCGACATCGTATGCTTCTCCGGTATTGAGAATATCACAATAGGACAGACAGTCTGCTCACCCAACGCAGTGGAGCCGCTCCCGTTTGTTAAAATAAGTGAGCCAACGGTCGAGATGACATTTGCGGTCAACGACAGCCCGTTTGCAGGCAGAGAGGGCAAGTTCGTAACATCGAGACAGATCCGCGAGCGCCTTGAAAGAGAACTTCTCAAGGACGTTTCCCTCCGCGTGAAGGAAAGCGACGTGCGTGACGCGTACGATGTGGCAGGACGCGGAGAGATGCACCTCTCGATACTTATAGAGACAATGCGCCGCGAGGGATACGAGCTCTCCGTGAGCACGCCTCGTGTACTGTACAAGGAGATAGACGGTGTAAAGTGCGAGCCTATGGAAAAGCTCGTCATAGATGTTCCCGACGAGAGCGTCGGTGCGGTTATGGAGAAAATGGGCGTCCGCAAGGCAGAGCTGCTTGAAATGCACCCCGTCGGCTCACGCACAAGGCTTGAGTTCAAGATACCCTCCCGCGGACTTTTCGGCTACAGGAGCGAGTTTCTTACCGATACAAAGGGCGAGGGCGTGCTCAACACCCTGTTTCTCGGCTATGAGCCCTATATGGGCGATATTCCCGTGCGTACGACCGGTTCTCTTGTTGCATTCGAGACCGGTCCTGCAAGCGCATACGGCATATGGAACGTGCAGGATCGCGGCGCCATGTTCATAGATCCGGGCATCGACGTTTATGAGGGCATGATCGTCGGCGTATCGCCTAAGCTCGGTGACATAACCGTAAACGTCTGCAAGAAGAAGCACCTCACCAACACCCGTGCAAGCGGAAGCGACGAAGCGCTCCGTCTTGTACCGCCAAAACACATGAGCCTCGAAGAGAGCCTTGAATTCATCTCCGATGATGAGCTCGTGGAGGTAACTCCGAAATCTATCAGGCTCCGCAAGCGCATTCTCGACCATGATCTTCGCATGAAGGACGAGGCTAAGAGAAGAAAGAACTGATTTTTTGCCCTACGCGGGCTGCGTGTCCGGCGCTCACGCGCTTGTGGGGCTTTGCCCCACGCCCCGGCAGGGCTTTGCCCTGCACCCTCAGCGCGTCTGCGGACGCGCTTGTGGGGCTCTGCCCCACACCCCGCGGGGGAGAGAGAAAACCTTTTTTTGTAAAAAAAGGCTTTTCTCTCTCCCCTCGACCCCTCTCTCTTTCCAAAAAAACTTTTGCAGCTGCCGCGCTGAGTGAGACAGTTTCTGCGCATAACGTGAAAAACAGCAGACTCGATTGTTACGAGTCTGCTGTATCTTTTTTGCTGTGTAGAAACTGCCGGGAAAGTCGCGACAGCTACGGGTGCAGGGCTTGCCCTGCCGCGATCCAGCCGCGTAGGCTGGCCCCACTCGGGAGAGTAAAGCGCGGGAGCGCCGGACACGGGGCGTGGGGCAGAGCCCCACACGCGCGTCCGCAGACGCGCTGAAGGTGCAGGGCGGAGCCATGCACCTTCAGATAGCGGGCATTACCCTGCCGCCGGCTACGGGAATGAACGCGCCGGTAGTGAATGAAGCAAGGTCGGACGACAGAAACGCCGCCATATTTGCGATATCACGGTCGGTCCCGCGCCTTGCAAGGGGGACTGTAGCGACATATTCCGGCGCCGGATTCACGCCGTTTGCACGCTCTTTATCAGTGATGGTCCAGCCCGGCGCTATCTGGTTCACGGTGATGTTGTCCGCGCCGACTTCTTTGGCAAGCACCCGGACTATACCGTCAAGCCCGCGTTTTGCGGAGGTGTATGCCGAGCAGGCAGGTTCCGCCATGACAGCACATTCGGTATTCATCACGACGATGCGGCCGTAGCGCTGTTCTTTCATGTGCGGAACGAACATCTTCGACATATACACCATCTGCATGACGCAGCTCTCGAACTGGCTGTAGTAATCCTTGATATCCTGCTCAAGAAGCGGCTTCCAACCGTACTGAATGACTGCATTCACGATCATGATATCCGGCATTCCGAAGTTTTTTTCCACTTCGTCCCGCATTCCCTTAACACTTTCGGGGTCGGTTATGTCGCATCTGAATGCCGCCGACTTTCTGCCGAGGGCTCTTAACTCCTCCACGAGGGACTGGGCGCTCTTCTCGTCCGAGTTGTAATGCACTGCAACATCGGCTCCGCATTCCGCGAGAGTGCGGACTATAGTTCTTCCGAGACCGCCGCTTCCGCCTGTGACTATCGCTTTTTTACCGCTGAGATCTATCTGCATGATACTCTCCTTAATGCAAATGCCATCCCTTGCGGAATGGCATCATAGTTTCTGTTACTTATTCTCGGGTTCGATGACCGGAGCGTTCACAGAGTTCTTCTTGACGCTCTCTATGCCGTTCTTGCAGTTAGCCTTCGAGGTATAGCCTTCGCTTACTGCAATTACCTGACCGTTCCTGGCCTTGAGACGGAAGCGGAACTCGCCTGCCTTATCGCTGTAGATCTCGAACTTGGGGTTTTTCTCTGTCTGATAACCTTCGACGGTATGATCCTCCACCGCAGCTTCAGGCGCATTGGCTTCGACGCTCTTTACGCCATTTCTGACTGAATCGAGACTTGAATAAACTTCTCCGCCGGTCGCTATGAGTTCACCGTTGGCAGCTTTAAGCCCGAAGGTATAACCCGTCTTCGTCTGATTAATAATGAATTTTCCCATAGCAATCTTCCTTTCTGGCGCTGACAGCAAATGATTATATTTCTACAAGCAAACTAAATTAAATTGTTTATAGCTCATATAATTATTATAACAACATATTTTGAAATTGTCAAGAGGAAATGTGCAAAAAACACTTACTGTTTTTATACTTTTTGTTGATTATTTACAATTCAATTAAAAAAGGCGCAGGGTTCTACAGAACTCTGCGCCTTCCGGTATCATTTTCAGCCGAGTATGACCTCTACCTCATGGGTGCCGTTTGCAAATACGGGGATAAGGTTGCCGTCAACGGGCTTTCCGTCCACTGTCATGGACTTTACGCCGCTCGATACATGATCGGGGTTCTTGACGGAGATGTTGTAGGTAGCGCCTCTGAACAGTCTTGAGACCCTGAAGCCGTCCCAAGCCTTCGGGATAGCGGGGCTTATCTCAAGTCCGTCATACTTCGGCTTTACGCCGAGGATATACTGGGAGATAGCAACGAAGTTCCATGCAGCCGTACCGGTGAGCCAGCTGTTCTTCGCTTCTCCGTGTCTCGGAGCGTCCTTGCCGGCGATCATCTGTGCATATACATACGGTTCTGTTCTGTGCAGGTCGGAGTGCTCTTCTCTGAATGCCGGAGCGATCTTTGAATAGTACTCGAAAGCCTTGTCACCTCTGCCGACAGCAGCTTCCGCGCACATGATCCACGCGTTGTTGTGGCAGAAGATACCTGCGTTCTCCTTGTATCCGCCGGGATATGTGGAGATCTCACCGTACTGGATATAATAATGTGTGAATGCGGGGTTATTTAGCACAAGACCGTGATCGGAGTTGAGGTACTTGTCAACGCTGTTGAGGGTCTTGATGTCGTCGCCTGTATCCTTGCCGAGACCTGCAAGCACGCAGAAGCCCTGGGGCTCGATGAAGATCTTGCCTTCCTCGTTCTCGTGGGAGCCGACCTTGTTGCCGTTGTGGTCGTATGCACGCAGGAACCACTCGCCGTCGAAGCCGTACTTCATGGTAGCTTCCTTCATCTTTGCAACTTCCGCTTCCGCACGCTTTGCTTCTTCCTCATCGCCCATGAGTCTGCACATTGCAGCGTACTCGGGTCCGATAAAACAGAACATACCTGCGATCATGACGGATTCAGCGATCTGGCTGTAGAACGGCGGATCCTTGAACATTTCCTTGTTGTTGTAGGTCTGGAAGCTCTCGCCGGGCTTGTCGGAGAAGCAGGAGAGGTTAAGGCAGTCGTTCCAGTCTGCACGTCCGCTCAGCGGCAGTCCGTGAGGGCCTACCTTGCGTACAACATGGTTGAACGCTCTCTTCATATGGTCGAGCATGGACGCAGCCTTGCTGTCATCATTCTCGTAGGGAACTACCTCATCGAGTATCGACTTGTCGCCGGTCTCCTTGATATAAGCTGCAACAGCGAGTATCATCCACAGCGGGTCATCGTTGAAGTTGGAGCCGAGCTCGTGGTTGCCCTTCTTTGTGAGCGGCTGATACTGGTGGTAAGCGCCGCCGTCCTCAAGCATCGTAGCTGCAAGATCAAGAACACGCTCTCTTGCACGCTCGGGGATCTGATGAACGAAGCCGAGGAGATCCTGGTTGGAGTCGCGGAAGCCCATTCCTCTGCCGATACCGCTCTCGAAGTAGGAAGCGGAACGCGACATATTGAATGTGACCATACACTGATACTGGTTCCAGATGTTGACCATTCTGTTGACCTTCTCGTCGGGGGAGTCAACATGGTACTGGCAGAGCAGGTTGTCCCAGTAAGCCTTGAGCTCGTTGAAGAGCTTGTCCGCCTTCTCCGCGGTATCGCACATGGCGATCATCTCATGAGCCTTGGTCTTGTTTATGATATTCTTCTTTGAGTTTGCAGTTGTGATGATCTTGTCGTCAGGGGTGAGATCGGGAGCGAATTTCTCCGCTACGGGCATCTCGACATAACCGAGTACGAATACAAGATCCTTGCTTTCGCCGGCTTCAAGGCTTACATCAATGTAGTGGGACGCGATAGGCGACCAGCCGTCAGCCACGGAGTTGTTGGGAGAGCCCTTGATAACGGTCTGCGGCTCACCGAAGCCGTTGTAAAGTCCGAGGAAGCTCTCGCGGTCTGTATCGAAGCCGCTTATCTTCGCATTTACGGAGTAGAATGCAAAATGATCGCGTCTTTCCTTATATTCGGTCTTGTGGTAGATAGTGCTGCCTTCGATCTCGACTTCGCCGGTATTGAAGTTACGCTGGAAGTTCGTTGAGTCGTCCTGAGCGTCCCAGAGACACCATTCAAGGAAGCTGAACAGCTTTATCTGCTTGAAAGATCCGGTCTTGTTCGTAATAGTAACTTTCTGGATCTCGCCGTTGAAGTTCTGAGGAACGAAGAATGTGACCTTAGCTTCGATGCCCTTGGATTCGCCCTTTATAATGGTATAGCCCATACCGTGGCGGCACTCATAGCTGTCGAGTTCGGTCTTTACGGGCGACCACCCGGGGTTCCATACATGGCCGTCGTCGTTGATGTAGAAATAACGCCCGCCCATATCCACGGGAACGTTGTTGTAGCGATAACGTGTGATACGGCGGAGCCTTGCGTCCTTATAGAAGCTGTAACCGCCGGCAGTATTTGAGATAAGAGAGAAGAAGCCCTGTGTTCCGAGGTAGTTGATCCACGGATAGGGGGTTTTGGGCGAGGTGATGACGTATTCTTTGTTGGCGTCGTCGAAATAACCGAATTTCATTGGTTTTACCAGTCCTTTCTTTGGGAGGAAGTCCTGATGCGGGCACATGACCGCACCGAGTTGTCGAACGGACACTCCTTTGCATGATATTACAATTATATATTATTTCGAGAAAAATATCAATATATGTAAACGATTCCAAAAAATTTTACAAACGCTACAATATTTTTATGCGAATTTTGTGCAGGGTGACAGGTGACGGAGATGAATGAGATGTGATATAATTATTGTGCGACATAACACATTTGAATATCAGTAAAATATGGCAGACATATTTTGTTCTATAAATGCCACTTTACCTCGGTAAAGGTGCAGGCTTTTTCGTGTGTATTTATAGGACGAAAAATGTGTTGTGTCGCAGCAATTCAGGCTTGTATTTTTACGGTGCGCGGCTTGAATTGCCGCGCATTTTTGATTGTGCAGATTTTGCGTGCCGTGGAAAGGGAATATAATATGAAAAAAGTCAGAAAAATATTGTCGCTCTTGCTTGTCGGAGTGGTAGCGATAACGTCGCTTGTATGCGGAGGTGTGACAGCGGGAGCAGAGTCGAACCCGAATTACTGGATAAACGGAGTGAACGGATTCTACGATAATTATTACACTGTATTTCTGGACGGCATCACTCAGGAAGAAATGAGCGCTGTGGTCAAAAGTATGCAGACGGCAAATAGTATGCAGGTGACAAATATAAGAGGTGGAGTACATATCATATTCAAAGACCACGAGTTGGTCGCAGTTTTGTCTGTGAATGAAAATAATGAGATAACGGGAACCGCCACTGCATTTAGCGGTGGAAACCAAACGGATATTGCTTTTTGGCATATTTATCTTACCGCGAATGACGGCTTGACGCCGATTTCGACCACAGATGATATGCCCGACAACGGCACATACTGCATAGGCTTTTCCTTCGACATGAATGACAGCAAACAGAAACAGATGATAGAAAAGCTCCAAAAGTATGAAATAGCGGATAAGGCGGGCTTTGGACTTGTTGTAGCCAATGAGGAGCCCGGAAGTGTGACATACGTAGGTACATACGGTGGAGCGTGGAATATTGGCGGTTTCTTTACCATAAACGTCCCTGCATATATGGACGCTGATTCCGAAACCACTTCAAAGGACATCTCCTCGCTCTCTTTCTCCTCTGTTTCCTCCAAAGCATACACCGGCAAATCCCTTAAACCCGCTGTTACCGTTAAAGACGGCACCAAGACCCTTGTAAAAGGGACCGACTACACCCTTTCCTACAAAAACAACAAAAACATAGGCACTGCAACAGTAACTATAACCGGAAAAGGCAGTTACACCGGCACCAAGGATATCACATTCAGGATCGTTCCTGCAGCGACCACTCTTACTGCAAAAAAATCGGGCAGCAAATACGCTCTTTCATGGAAAAAGGTAAGCGGCATAACAAAGTATCAGATACAGTACTCGACCGACAGCGGCAAGACATTCAAGTCTGCGGGAACTGTGGCTGCATCAAAGACAAGCGCTGCTTTAAAACTTGATACAAGCAAGTCTTATACATTCAGAATACGCTCATACAAGACGGTTGACGGAAAGAAGTATTACAGCAGCTGGTCAAAGGCAGTAACGGTAAAATAACCAAAAGCCCCACATTCCCACAAAAAACAGCATCAAATCCCCCGAATTTTGTTAAATTTTACAAAAATCGGGGGATATTTTTTATTTCTTCGATATTGAAAAATCGGGGCTGATGTGATATACTAAAGTGTGAGAAAGCCACACGTTCTATCGCAAGGACGCGATAAAGAAGTTTTCCAAAGGCGTGCATGATGCGTGCATATAAAGAAAACTTCGAGACAGGAAAACGGAGGTCATATATGGAAAGCAGAAAACAGCTCATAAGCATGAAAGGCAACAAGAAAGTGCACATGGGTATTATCCCCGGTCATTTTGCCACAAACCACTCTCACATCAACTATTATGTTGACCTTAACTCCATAAAGACGAGTTTCAGAATGTCCCGCGAGACCGCAAAGATGATCGCGGAGAGATATGCCACCACCCAGATCGACACCATAATCTGTGTCGAAGGTACCGAGACGCTCGGCGCTTTCCTTGCGCAGGAGCTTGCAGATGCAAACGTGGCTTCTGTCAATTCCGGCAAGGATATCGACATTCTCACTCCCGAGATCAACTCCAATGGTCAGATAATCTTCCGTGATGATGCACAGAAAAAGATCTGGAACAAGCCCGTTCTTCTTCTCATCTCCTCTGCATCTACCGGCTGGTCGATAGAGAGATTCGCACGCTGCCTCGATTACTATAACGGCAAGCTCGTCGGCGCCTGCGCTCTGTTCAGCGCTATCGACGAGATCATAGGCATAAAGGTCGAGGCTCTGTTCACTCCCAAGGATATCCCGGATTACAACACCTATCTTGCTGCGGACTGCCCGATGTGCAAGGCAAAGCAGAAGATCGACGCACTTGTAAACGCGTTCGGTTACTCGAAACTCTGATAATTGCAGTAAAAACCCCGTCTGTATCTCGAAGGTTTCTTTTTATACGCGCATCGTGCGCGTCTTTGGAAACCTTCTGTACGACATCCTGTCGTCTGCAGGCGGGGTCTTTTTTATTCTGCGTGTGCTTTTCTCCAGTCCGAATTCGAGACGAACTCCTCTATGAACTGCTCATTCTCTTTCTGCTCTGCGGCTTTGTAGTCCTCAAGCTGGTGCTCTTCGAGCTTTTCGAGTTTCGACACTTCTTTCGTCGCGTCGATTACAGCCTGGAGCTGCTGCTCGATCTTGCGGTTCTGCATAAGTATCTGGTGGCGCTTCATGTGAAGCTCCTGCTGTTTGTTGTTGATATAACGCTTATGAACAGCGATATCGTTCGCCGTTGTTCCTTTTTTGTAGAGCTCCATAAGCTCACGGTTGAGCCGCGCTATATCTTCGAGTATCTGCTGGAGCTCGGATTCAAGCTCCCGGAGTTCCGCGCGAAGCTCGGCAAGTGTACCTTTCTCGGTGTCGAGGGTCTGCTCGCGGAATTCTTTCAGTCTCTGAAGCGTAAACACGAACTTCTTCACTTACAGACCCCCTTACCCTGAACGCTGCTGCAGTTGATCCACTTCATCAGTTCACTGCTTCTTTCAGCAGTCTTATCGTTTCATCGAGCGAAAAGCTCTCATCGGTTCGCTGGCACAGGAACCCGTTGATCTTGTCGATCTTGCTCACCGCCTCGTCAAGGCGCGGATTCGTTCCCGCCTTGTACGCGCCGATAGAGATAAGGTCGATGTTGGCATTGTAAAGAGCCTGCAGGTTACGGAGCTTGCTTGCCGCGGCCTTATGCTCCTCGTCACATATCATCGACATAAGTCGGGAAACGCTTACGGAGATGTCAATAGCTGGGTAGTGGTTCTGTGCGGCGATCTTTCTTGAAAGCACGATATGACCGTCGATGATACCGCGGACGGTATCTGCTATCGGCTCGTTGGTGTCGTCGCCCTCAACGAGAACAGCGTAAATGCCGGTGATGCTGCCCTTTTCAAAGCAGCCTGCACGTTCGAGCAGTTTCGGCATCTGTGCATAGATAGACGGGGTATATCCTCGTGCGATAGGCGGCTCGCCTATTGACAGCCCGACCTCGCGGTTCGCCATTGCAAAACGCGTCAGATTGTCCATCATCAGGAGCACGTCTTTGCCCTGTGACATAAAGTACTCCGCAACAGCTGTTGCTGTCATGGGGCATTTGTATCTCATCATAGCCGGCTGGTCGGAGGTGGCTACTACCACGACCGAACGAGCCATTCCCTCATCGCCAAGGTCATTCTCTATGAACTCACGGACTTCTCTGCCACGCTCGCCCACAAGGGCGATAACATTGATATCCGCCTTTACCTTACGGGCGATCATACCCATGAGTGTGGACTTACCGACGCCGGAGCCTGCAAAAATACCGATACGCTGGCCCTTACCGAGGGTAAGGATACCGTCGATAGCCTTTACGCCAAGCTCGATAGGCTCCGCTATTTTCGGTCGGGTGAGGGGATTTACCGGAACTCCGGAGATAGAGATGCTTCCGGTATAGTTTATCTCGCCCTTTCCGTCGATAGGCTCACCGATCGCATTTATTATACGCCCGATCATAGCTTCGCCGGTCTTTACGCGGAGTTTATCTCCCGTGTTGTCAACAATACTTCCCGGGCCAATGCCCTCGATGTCGGTATATGGCATGAGCAGCACTTTTTCCGACTGGAAGCCTACTACTTCGGCATATATGAAGCTCTGCATATCCTTGGAGTATATACGGCAGATGTCGCCGATATTGCATTCCGGACCCGACGATTCGATGGTCATTCCGACGATCTTCTCTATCTTGCCCATATAGCGGTACATATCAATGCCGCCGATCTCGGAACGGAATCCCCGAAGATCCATAGATATTGTCTCCTTTATGTTATAATAGTACTGCCCCGCTGTCACCGGGTATGAAAACCCGCCGCAATGCAGTACGCTTCACGGCGGGAGCTATCAGACTCTTTCCATCTGCTTTTCTATATCGTCATCGCCGCTGTCATCATCAAGACTTGCGGGATTTTTCGTTTCATATACTACTTTCGGTATAGCTGTATCATCATCGTCATCGAACACCTGCTCCGATGTTTCGGGTGCAGGCTCTTCTGTGCCGTCCTTTGATGCAGCCCTTCTTCTCCCGCCGCCGCGCTTGGGCTTCTGTGAAGCCTGACTTTCCTGAAGCATATCGGTGAGGTTCTTGTCACGGTACTTGCCTTTGCCGAGCTGCTCGACCATTTTGAGCTGAGTCATAACGCTTGCATCGGTTATCTCGGAGCCGTCGTCTATGAGCAGGGTGCCGGAGGGTGCGTCCTCCTGTATCTCGATCTCAACGTTGTCACAGTTCTTGAAAACGTCCTTGAGGAGTTGTTCATCTATCTCGGCTTCTTCGCTCACATCGAGCTTGGAAAGCGTTATCTTTACGTTTTTGCTGGTCTTGTACTTACGTCCCGCCTCGTGGATCATGCGGGTTATTATGCCCTTTTCCTTCTGGGCGAGAGCGCCGAGGGTAACGCGCTGGCAGATATCGAAGATAGTATCGAAAAGCTGACGCTCGTACTGCATCATTATCTCGTTCTTGTCCGCGGTGATCTGTTCTGCAAGGGATTTGAGCTCCACGAGAGTTTCCTTGCACTTTTTCAGAGCCTTGACATAACCGTCATCATAGCCCTTTTTCTGACCTTCCTCATAGCCGGCACGCTTTTCATTTTCCTTGAGCTTTTCAGCTTCGGACTTTGCGCTGTTAAGGATCTGTTCAGCCTCGCTTCTTGCGTCGAGAACGGTCTGCTGAGCTATTTCCTTGGTCTTATCGTATATCTCGGTGGCTTTCGATCTTGCACGGAGAACAAATTCCTCCGATTCCCGCTCGTACTTGTTGCGGATAGCTTCGTACTCGGCGATAAGCTTCTCACGTTCTACGCGGGCTTCTTCGGCGGATACCGAACCGCCTTCGTCTGCACTTTCCGCACCGCTCTGCTCATCGGCGGAGCTTTCTTCGGAAAGAAGCTTCTCTACTGCCGCGAGAGCCTTCGAGTTTCTGTCATTTCTCTGGGTTATCTCTTCGATCTTGTCTGCATTGGGACTCTTGCCGTAAACGGTCTTCATTACGGGCTCATCGGTGTCAAAGCTGTTGACATAGATATATCCCGTGCCGATACCGCCTTTTATAACACTGCCCGCCATTACGACAACCCCCTTTGCGGTGATAGTGAAGATAGAAACGCACACGCCGCCGATATTTATGCTGCGTCACGCATTCCCGCGTTATGCGATGATCTCGTCCTCTCCGCCCTTGGAGATAGTGAGCTTGCCTTCGTCCTCAAGACGGCGGATAATTGCAACGATACGCTGCTGTGCTTCTTCAACGTCACGCATACGGACATTATGCAGATACTCGACATCGGTCTGAGTGGATTCCTTGTTTCTCGAAGACATATTCGCGTAGATAACTTCCGCGACTTCGGGTGTGGAACCCTTGATTGCGACTGCGAGATCTTTCGGATCGACTTCGGTAATGAACGCCTGAATTGACATGGAGTCGAGGTTGACGATGTCCTCGAATACGAACATTCGGGAACGGATATCGTCCGCGAGTTTCGGGTCGCGGAGATTGAGTTCGTCGAAAATATATTTTTCTGTGGAACGGTCCACCTTGTTGAGAACATCTGCTATGTAGTTGATACCGCCGACTTCCATATTCTCGGTGGTAACAATGTTTGCGAACTTCTTTTCGAGGGTGGATTCAAGGCTCTTGACCACGTCCGGCGATGCGGATTCCATTTTCGCTATACGCTCAACGACCTCTATGCGCATTTCTTTCGGGAGCTCGGCGAGGATAGCCGAAGCCTGGTCGCTGCGGGCGTAGGAAAGAATGAGCGCTATTGTCTGCGGGTGTTCGTTCTGAACGATAGCGAGGAGGTTTTTATAGTCTGCCTTGCGCACAAAAGCGAAGGACTTGGATTTGAGCTGTTTTGTGATCTTGTCGAAGAGGGAAGATGCCGCCTGGGGTCCGAATGCTTTTTCGAGTATCTCGCGGGCATACTCCACGCCGCCCTCGGAGATGACCTTCTGGGTAAGGCACACCTCGTAGAAGTCGTTCAGAACGTCCGTAACAACTTCCACCGGCCAGTAATCCATTTTTGCAACTTCGAGAGTAAGACGTTCTATCTCCTCGTCAGAAAAGAACTTGAACACACGGGAAGCGTTTTCCGAACCGATAGCCGATATTACCATAGCGGCTTTCTGCATCATATTTATGTCATTGGCAGTCTGTGGTGCCTGCTGCTGTTGTTCAGCCATTCGTAAGATCCCCTTTCATAACGTTCCCCCGGCGGATCGCGGGGTCATTCTCCGCTGTTGATCCACGAGCGTATGAGCTGCGCAACGACCTCGGGCTGCAGATTAGAGAAATCACTTATCTCTTTTCTCAGCAGATCGTCCTTCGAGTCCTTTTCCTTTTCGGTAAGGCTCTTTATCTCAAAGACGCGGTCGTCATTGTCATTATATCGTCTGTCCATAAAAGATATGTCCTTATATCATGAGCGGGATCATTCCTCGCCCTTCATCCATGTGCGTATGAGCTGTGCAACGATCTCGGGGTTTGAAGTCGAGAAGTCCCTGATCTCCTTCTTGAGCAGGGCATCTCTCGAAGCCTCGTTCTCGTCGCCGGAAAGGCTCTGGATCTCGAAATCGTAGTCTCCCTCGCTCTCGGCTCTTCTGCGCATTTCCTCCTCGTCGTAGGTGATGTTCGCGGCGGCAGGGTTCGCACCCGAGGAAGCCGCTACCGCAGCAGCCTTTCTTGCCTTCAGGCGCTTCTTGCTGGAACCCGCAGCAACAAGTGCGGTCACGAGCAGGATTATAAGCAGCAGACCAAGCGCTATGATGATGAACACGAGGGTATTTCTGCCGCCCTGTACGATAACTCCGCCGTCGCCTTCGCCGTCACCGGTCCTGTCAAGGGTGAAGTTCGTGGGTATGAACGATACCTTATCCACCGTTGTACCGATGCAGTCCGCGATAAGCTTCTCCCAGTCGTCTATGTTCGCCTGTGTGAAGTTCTCCGGATCTCCGTCAACGATGACGGAAGCGGAGATGTTGTCGTAGCTGTAGCCGTCTTTCTCGACCTGCTTTATCGCTTCATTGACGAGATAGTGTATTTCATGCTGTGTTTCGTAGTAGAACTCATCGCCGTCGCCGATACGGAGCGTCGGGTAGTCCGGCGAGATATCGGAGTTGACCGTCGTTCCGACAAGACCGCCCTCTTCGGCATTACCGCCGCCTGCGGAAACGGTCTGCTCATCCTGCACCATACCGCCGTGAGTTCCTTCTTCGTCCACGGATGGGGTGTATTCCTTTATCTGGGCGACTTCGGCATCATAGTTGAGCCTTACGTCAACGCCTATCCTGTAATCGGCGAAAACTTTTCTGAGCAGTTCGCCGAGCTTGGTGTCGAGAATGCCGGAGATCTCGTTCTGGAATTCGAGCCGTCTGTAGTAGAGTTCCACCTCGTCCTCGCTGTCGAGGGCGTTCGCGACAGTCTCGGTAGTCAGGAGCTGGCCGGCGCTGTCGGTCACGGTGATGTTTTCCTGCTTCAATCTCGGTACGGCAGTCCTTACGAGGTTATAGATGCCCTCAATGGTATTGACACTGAGGGGGTGGCTGAGCCTGAGAACGACCGACGCGCCGGGTTCGTCCCGGGTATTTGAAATAACGTAGTTGTCGTTTTCGGGTATATTGAGTATGACGAGCGCCGATTCAACGCCGTCGTAAGTCGCGAGGGTGGCGCGGAGGTTCTCCTGGAGCTGCTGGACCTGCTTTACGCGCTTGTCCGTCTCGGTGGAGAACATACCTATGCTGTTGTCCCAGATATCGTAGTTGAATGCGTTTTTCGGGTAGCCCTTTACTGCAAGCTGAGCGCGCAGGGTATCCACCTTATCTGCGGGGACCATGATATCTCCGCCTATGTAGCGCACTTCGCTCTCTCCGAGCTCGCCCTGGAGCACAGTCACGATCTCGGTCGCCTCTTCTGTGGTAGCGTTGCTGTAGAGCACGGCGTAGCGGGTTATGGAATTGATTATGATAAGGACTATGAGCGAAACTATCACGACTGACGCAACAGATATTATCGCGATCTTTATCTTTTTGTCGAAAGCGTCCCAGCGGGTCTTTATCCCGCCGAAAAACTTGCCGAACATTTCTTTAGCTTTATCCATAGGTTAATTGCCCCTTACGGGACGTCACTCCTTCGTCTCAGACGTTCTTATATGCTCATTCTCATTATCTCGTTGTACGCGTCAACGACTGCATTCTTTATGTTCACGAGCAGCTCCGTCGAGATCTCTGCCTTTGCTATGTTCATTTGTATCTCTTCGAGGTTGTCGGTGTCGCCGAGCATTATGTTCATCATATCTTCGCTCTTCTGCGCCTGAGCTTCGTAAGCCTGATCCCAGAGCCCGGTGAGGGCATCGAGGAACGTGCCTGTTTTAAGCGAAGCCTCGGTGCTGTCCGGAGCCTCCGCAGCCTGCACATTACCGAAAAGTCTGTCCGCAGCCGCGATGGTATGTATCGTCGGCGACATTGGTATGATCTGCATTGTCAATATCCTTTCAAGAACGGGTCAATCACTGTTTTCCTATCGTAAGAGCCTTGTTTGCAATAGATTTAAGGCTGTTGAATATCGTAAGGTTCGCGGAGTACGACTGGGTCGCCGCGAGCATATCTATTTCCTCCTCTGCGACATCAACGTTCGGGCGGTAGTAGTAGCCGTCCTCGTCCGCGTCGGGGTGGGTGGGGTCATATACCGGGGTAGGCGGGGTCTGATCCTCGACGACCTGGGTGAGGAGAACGCCTTCCATGGTCTTTGTCCTTCCGCGTCCCGCAAGCCCGCGGAGTTCCTCAAGATGCTTTCCGAGCACAGTGCGGAATGATATCGCGCTCAGGCTCGTATCGGGGGAGCGGCGGTATGTTGTGTTTTCGGTGAACACCACGTTCTGCCGTACATAGGGTCCGCCCTCTGCGGTCCTTGTGGTGTCGGCATTGGCGACGTTCTGGGCTATTACGTCCATTCTCGCGCGTTCCGCGATCATGCCCGAAACAGCTATATCAAAATTGCTCATAAAAGCCATTGTTCAGTTCCTTTCCCGCATTACGACTTTCTCATCGCGGTACGCATCATGGTGAACTCGGAGTTTATCTGATTGATGAGAGCTTCATACTGGATAGCGCTCTTTGCGAACAGCGCCTCCTGGGTATCCGCATCAACGTTGTTGCCGTCGGGCTGGTCGGCGGTAGTTTCGTCCGTATGTATCACGGAAGCGAGTTCGAGCCGTTTTCCGTCAATGGTAGGGGTGAATTCATAGGGCTTTTCGTCAGCTTCGCGCTCGAAACCCACGAAGCCCGTGCTGAACTTCTGTGTATTGTTTCCCGTATTCACCGCCGAAGCCTGTTCGAGTTTGTCCCTGAGGACGGCGGAGAAATAGAGGTACTTGCACTTATAGTCGGGGGTGTCCTGGTTAGCGATGTTCTGGGCGATGACGGCCTGCTGCTGTGACAGCAGCTTGAGTCCCTGGGTCGCTACGCGGAACGATGTGGTATCGAATAATGCCATAAAGACCTCCGTTCATACAGCGCAGAATGTGAACAGGAGCTTTCCTGCCACATTCTGTTGTATTACATATATTTTCATTATACTACATATCGTAATAATTTTCAACATTTTTTTGTTATTTTTTTAATTTTTTTCGCAGAAATTATTTCCATGTCCTGCTGAAATCAGGATTATCGGGAAGGCTCCGCCTGATGGGACGCTTTTTGGGCGGCGGACGGAATTCATGCCTTTTCGGTTTCGGAAGCTCATCGAACTGCTTTTTCGCTTCGGCAAGCGCCTCGCATATCTTTGCGGGATCGCCGAAGTATGCCGGGAACGCGGCGCCGGGGAGCTCATCGAAGCTCCCGACGTTGAGCCACATACGGTCGAATTCGATGTTTCCGCCGCGGACGTGGTATCCGAGAAAATCGCTTTCCATGCCGTAATGCCGGATCATGCCGGTGATAACGAGCTTGCGCCCGTTCGGTGAGGGACGCGCCGACACGAAGCTGTCGAAGGGGATAAGGTAGAGCTCGCGGAACACCGCGTTTCTGCCGAGGATCTTCATTTCGCCGGAATAAACGCTTACGACCGCAGCTTTGAGCTGGATATCAAGGAAGGTATAGCGGCTGTGGCGGGAGGACCTTTTGTCCGCGGAAACGCTTGCGGCAAAACATATCCCAAGCCCCGACGCTATGAAAAGGAACGCGGTGAGGAGCATAGTGCCGGTGAAGCTGTCTCCGGCGGAGCTCTCGGGTCCGAGAGAGCCGAAGAACATCACGATGAACGATATGACAGCCGCCTCGGCAGCCACCGAACCGACGAGAGTGAGCACCGTGGATCTGCGCCTGCGGTATCTCGCGGTCGAGCAGTGATAATATTTGCGCATACCCGACCTCCGTTCCTGCCGCAGAATATACCTATATATAATACATATTATACGATATTTTTTCCTGTTTGTACAGCTTTTTCTCAAAATTTTGTTTTCTTTTAGCGTTTTCTACAAAAGAATCGCTTGTAAACCTGCCGAAAAGCGGGTTCGGTTGTGCATAATGCCGAAAAATGTGTACGATATGACGGTTTTACGCTTCCGATGAAAAAAATTGCGTGGTGCTATTGACTTTTTTGTGCATTTTAATGTATAATTAATAATAAGCGGTCACGGGCGGATCATGAGAATGTCATGCTCCGCTCACTGTGCCGCAGGACTTTGAGTGAAGGGGGTGGCTTTATGGTCGACAGAAGCGGTATTGTAAGCGTCAGAGTTACCGCGCTTGACGGAAAACTGCTGCTTGAAACAGACAGCGAACACTTCTCCTTTCCAAAGGTTTTCGTACACAATATGCCCGTGAACAATATCATAATGATAAAGAAGCGGGATCTTCCCGAGTTTGAGGCGGACTGCGGTGTCTATGTCATAGCCTATATGAAGAACGGCGACCGCGTAAAATACCTCGGCAGAGTAAAGCTTTCCCTCGAAAACCAGCTCAACATACAGATCCGCGATGAGTTCGGCACCGTTATGGAGGAACGCAGAAAGTACTTCAAGGTGCGCTCCGCCCTCAAATGCGTGATAAGCGGCTACGAGCGGGACGACACCGTTTATGAGTTCGATTCCCCTATGCTCGCCTTAATCAAGAACGTGAGCATCGGAGGCGTCTTCATAGAAGGCACGGATCCGCCTTTCAGAAAAGACGATGTGCTGCTCCTCAACTTCAAGGTCGAGAATGAGATCGTCGGTGCAGTCGTGAAAGTGCTCCGGCTCCAGCTCTTCAGCGACGGAAAACTTGAAGGCTACGGCTGTGAATTCGTCAACGTCGATAAACGAATGGAAGGCGTTCTCGCCAAACTCGTTTATAATATCCAGCTCCAGCAAAGGCAGGAAAAAATGGAAAAGGATCTCCGGAAGGAAGAAGCCCAGAAACGTATCAAAGGCAGTTAGCACAGCCGGAAGGCTGTTTCCCCGCGGCCGCGTGACCGCAAAATTTACATGATAGGAATGGTAGAGTTATGAATATCAAGGTAAAAACCGCCCTCAGGGCAATACTTATCGGCGCTACGGTAATACCGCTCATTGTGGTCGCTCTCGTCGCGACTCTCCAGATCTTCGGTTTTGCAAAGACCATGATCGGTGATGAATCCGCAAATGTGGGTGCAGCTCAGAGCGCTGTTGTCACCAATATCGTTGAGAGTTACGCAAACGATGTTACCGCTTTTGCCGCAATGGACACAGTAAACCGCTCCATAACCGACCTCAACAAGGTCAAGGACGGTCTCGATGACATAACCGCTGCACTCAAAAAGAGCGGAAGCGTGCTCGACCTCGTCGTAAGCGACAGCGAAGGCGGCGTTATCTACAGCTCCAAGGGTATTGCGGTAGGAACTCACTTCTTCGCACTCGACGACAACTCCGGTTCAAAGAGCTCCGCTTTCACATCGAAGTTCTTCCCCGGTGAATCTACATACGGCGCAGATGTGTTCGCGGTTACGGCTCCCCTCTCCGGCTCCGGTTCGGGATTCGTTTCCGTAGTCGTTGATATCGCTAAGATCGCAGACCCCTTATCCAAAACCGGATTCCTCGGCAGCGGCAGATTGGTCGTTACCGATGCTGAGACAGTCGTAAACTACAACGGCGCGGCAGTTTCTTCCAACGCTGAACTCAGCGCGGCTCTTACTCCCGATATTCAGACCATGCTCTCAACAAATGCAAACGAAGTCGGCGAAAAGATCACAGAAGGTCAGTATCTCGGCGCCTACGGCAACGTAAAGAACACGAACTGGGTATGGATCTCGATCTATCCCGCTTCTGAAGCTACCGGTGCGGTGATGCTCGTATTCATCGTGGGTATGGTCATAATCGCAGCGCTCATTCTCGTATGTGTGCTCGTAATGGTCATAGCGACACAGAAAGTCATCGACCCGATGCTCAATATGCTTTCGACTATGAAGGAGATCAACTCCGGAAACCACTCGGAGCGAATCACAACAGCTGGTATGGGCAAGGAATTCGCAGGTATGTCCGAGGTGTTCAACACCATGATGGACGAATCGCTTATGAGCGAAGAGCTCCACAAGACGGTCTCCGATATTTCCGACAATATGCTCTTTGAATGGGATTTCGCAAAGGAAAATATGTTCGTTTCCGACAACTTCAAGGAGAAGATCGGACTCAACGTTTCCGGTGCTACTCTCAATAACGGTAAATTCCTCGATTCGCTCATGGACGAGGACGATTCCGAGAAGTACAAGCGCGACATGAACACCCTCTTCAAGGATAAGGGCGATGTCGGCGGCGAATACAAGATCAAGAATGCAAGCGGTCAGGAAATGTGGGTATCCATGAGAGCACGCTGCATCACCGACCGTCTCGGCGAAGTTCTCCGTGTAATAGGCGTCCTTACGGATATCACAAGCGAAAAGAACGCAACGCTCAAACTTGCGGAGCGCGCAAGCTTTGACTTCCTATCTCAGCTCTACAACAGAAATACCTTCGAGCGCGAATTTGCGGCTGAGCTCGAAAGAAGCGTCGGCAAGAAGGTGGCTGCTCTGTTCATAGACGTCGATGACTTCAAGTTTATCAACGACCGTTACAGCCACGCAGTCGGCGATGAGGTCATCAGATTCGTTGCAGATGTCATCAAGAGCAAGACCGGCGAGACCGGATTTGCAGGTCGTTTCGGCGGTGATGAGTTCGTTCTCTGCATCTCTGACCCGAAGCTTGTTGAAAATGTCGAAGTTCTTTCCATGGACATAATCGACGACCTGTACAGCGGCTACTACTCCAAGTCCGTTGATACGACCCTCAATATCAAGGCAAGTATCGGTATCGCGATCTATCCCGATCACAGCACCGACGGCAAGGAGCTTGTCGGCTGCGCGGACGCTGCGATGTACTTCGTTAAGAAGAACGGTAAGGCTAACTACCATATCTTTGTTCCCGAGGACAACCAGCTTGAGGGCAATCATTCCTACTCTCTCTGATTCAAAAGACTTTCACATTCGCGGCTTGTGTTTCGCACTCAGCTTAACGGCTGGTGCTGCGCAGCCGCTTGTGTTTTAAAACGGCGGTAATCTATGGCAAAAGTCATTACATTCACTAATCAGAAAGGCGGCGTCGGCAAGACCACGACTTGTGCGGGACTGTGCGGCTGTCTTTCAAAGCTCGGCAAGAAGGTGCTCGCGCTGGATCTCGACCCACAGGGCAACCTTAGTTTCAGTCTCGGCGCTGATACAGACTCCTCTTACACGATATACGACGTGTTCAAGAGCAGGGCTGATATTTACGATACGGTCCAGCACTGCGACTGCTGCGACGTGATACCTGCAAATATACTGCTTTCGGGCGTTGAGCTTGAGCTTACGTCGGTGGGGAGGGAATATTTGCTCCGCGAACATCTCACCACGATCTCGGACGAATATGACTTTGTGCTCATAGACACTCCGCCTGCGCTCTCTATACTTACGATAAACGCGTATGCCGCCTCCGACCAGCTCGTGATACCTATGGTGCCGGAGATACTGTCGCTGCAGGGAATAGCCCAGCTTAAAGAAACGATCTTCGCGGTAAAGAAGTATTACAACCAGACTCTTGAGATACGCGGCATCGTTCTTAACAAGTATTCGCCGCGCCTTGTGCTCACGAAGGAAGTCGAAGAGCTTGCAAACATAATTGCGGAACAGCTTGACACAGATGTTTTCGAGCAGAAGATAAGCGGAAGCGTCATTATTGCGGAAGCGCCCGCGCACGCGAAGACGATCATAGAGTATGCGCCGCGCTCGAAGTCCGCGCACGAATACATGGATCTGACTTACGAGATACTTGGTATCGAGAAGCCGAAGCGTACTGTGCAGAAGCTCGGACGCGGCAGGCCTCCCAAGAACAGACCTGTGCAGTATTAAGGAGACACAATGGCACACACCGCCAAAACAGACAAGATCCTCAATCTTTTCGGCAGTTCATCACCGGCTCCGTCAGCCATGAATCCTGCCATCAAGCCGCCCGAGCGTGAAGCAGTTCCGCCGGTTTTCGTCAAGGCGGACAACGGCACCCAGTTCGTCAATATACCGTTTCTGCTCATCAACGAACAGCTTGGCAGCATCATGGAACGCTTTCACTGCTGCACCTGCGACAAATGCGTCGCTGCTGTCACAGAGGAATCGCTTAAGCAGCTCCCTGTCTCTGTTGTGCGCATCAAGCGCAAATCCGACGCAGACACAGTAAACCGCGCGGCTGCCGATGCCCGCAGCGAAGCTATCCGCATCATCACCAAAGCCGTCATGTTCGTCAAATCCAACCCCCGTCATTAGAGGTGTGGCTCCCGGCAGGGCTCCGCCCTGCACCCTCAGCGCGTCTGCGGACGCGCTTGTGGGGCTCTGCCCCACGCCCCGTGTCCGGCGCTCCCGCGCTTGTGGGGCTCTGCCCCACGCCCCGTGTCCGGCGCTCCCGCGCGTCTTAACAGACGGTTTCGGGGCTTACGCTTCTGTCGGTCAGCCCCCTCTGGCTCCTTCGTCGCCACCTCCCCCCGTGGGGGAGACACCCCGAACCCCGCGGCAGGGCAAGCCCTGCACCCGTAGCTGCCGCGACT
>JAGBMA010000225.1 GCA_017635095.1 Ruminiclostridium sp.
ATTTGAGAGAAAAAGAGCTAGCCACGCCGTCTACTGCGTCAAACCTCCTAACCGGGCGCCAGCCCGGCTTCGTCGGCTTTCCTTGTATCCGACGCAGCTATCTCATTTTCTCTTTTCAAAGCGGTTTTTAGAGGTACCCATTAACGAAAAACATTATGAAAGTCCCAGGGACAGTGCCTGTCAGGCGGTTTGTCCTGTGAGATGGCTCGTGATGCCTTTTTCTTTCAAAGCTTTCTTGTTTTCGTACATAAGCTTGTCTGACTGAGCGTATAGCTCATTGTAGTCATATTCTCCGCTGCCGTAGGATATACCGCAGGCCATCGAGCAGAACAGCGACTTGTCGAGATCGTTGAGCCGGTCGAGGGAAGCCTGCCACTGTGCGTGAATGATCTCCGCTTCTTCGCGTGAAACGTTGACCGCGACCATAACGTATTCATCGCCGCCAATTCTGAAACCGAGGACCTTGTCTGAGGTCACTGAAGCTATACTTTTTGCAGCCTTGATAATGAGGGCGTCGCCGTATTCGTGACCGTAACTGTCGTTGATGTGCTTGAGGTTATTGACATCGAAATTATAGATCGCGATGGATCCCGGTCTTCCGAAACCGTTATTTCTGAG
Organism: Ruminiclostridium sp.; assembly: GCA_017635095.1. Classification (GTDB taxonomy): domain Bacteria; phylum Bacillota; class Clostridia; order Oscillospirales; family Ruminococcaceae; genus Ruminiclostridium_E. The sequence continues at coordinate 619 of JAGBMA010000225.1, forward strand.
CTCCATGTACTTGCCCTTGTTGTAAAGCCCGGTGAGTTTGTCGTGTTCGCTCTCATAGATTATATGATCGCGCAGTATGCTGTTCTCGATGAAAAGCCTTATGACATTATGTATCGAGGCGTCCATTGGATCCGATGTTTCCGGTATATCACTCGTTTTGACGAGTACTACACAGTCATGTTCCTGAATGCGCGAGTTCAGAATGCAGGTAAAACCGTCGTAAGAATCGCCTCGTTTCATGTCGAAAAAATGTGCATATTCACCTGACAACTCCGCGTTTGTCCTTGTGAGTTTCTGTTTGTATGTGCTTCTGATGACTTTGTCGTCCTTTTTTATGAACATCATCACTTCCTCTGCGCTGCAGTAGTCAGCAAGCCCGGGAAGAAACGTATCATAGGACATCGAAAGCTTCTTCATAATGGTGGTCTGGAATTTCGACATATTGCTTACGCTCAGGTTGTATGAGGAAACATCTTTTATGAGCAGGGCATATTCGCGAACATCTGTGAAGCTGTAGCAGTTGTATGTTTCGCCGCCGTCGGTGATGACCGACTTACGGATATTCAGGAAAAGATCCTGATCCTTATCGAAGATCTCCTGTTCATCGAAGTTGTCTGTTACATCGTTTATCTTACTTAGTACCACTTCTGCGGGAAAATCCATTTTTTTGCTAACATAGACGGGTTCGCCCGCCGCATTGGTAATGATAAGGTTTTTTTCTTCTGTTTCTCTGTATTTTTGCAGTACGTTAATTATATCCATCTGTATCGTCCGTTTCATGAATGTTGCAGGCAAGTCCCGGTCTCCGGCTGATATCTTGTCGTTCCGGCTGTTCACGGCTCAGGTGCTATGACCTTTTTCATGGTAAATACGTTCATACCGTCCCGGTATTCATATGCCACTTCGTCCATATTCTTCTTGGTGAGAAAAATACCGAGACCGCCGATATCTCTTTCCTCCGCGGGTTTTGTTATATCGGGGTCGTCTTTTGCAAGCGGATCATACTGAACGCCGCTGTCCATGAATGTTATCTCCGCGGTAAGCGGATCGCCGGAGATACCGACTTTTATGGTGGCATTTCCCGTTCCCGGCGCATAAGCATAGCTTGCGATATTTACGAAGATCTCTTCTACGGCAAGCTCGATCTGAAGCTGCACGTTCATAGGGCAGCCTGCTGTTTCAAGCTGTTCGTCCACGAAACCTATGACGGTGTCAAGTTCATCTACTGCCGCTGCTGTTTCTAAAACTTTAATCAAATTCTCCATGTTCAGACCTCTGTTAAGTTGGTTTCCGGTTGCTTTCATTTGTATTCGGGACGCATTGCAGTCAGGTCGCCGTACCGCTCGGAGTCTTTCGTATATCGCTCGTGGTCCACTCCGTCTGATAAGAGGGTAAGATGATGAGCGGTTCCCCCGAAACGGAACTAATCAAAATTTATTATACCACATATTTCCCGATAAGTCATTAATCAATTGCCAAAATTGAGCCGATTTGTTGAACCTGCACAAATTCCGAAAGCGGCAATTGTGTGATTTGATGATTGATGCATTGGGTATATTGCCGTGCTTTGTGCAGAATAGATTTTTTTGATCGTATTATCGGTACTATTGTATATGTATCAGGTGCATAAAAAAAGAAAGGAGATATGCCGGAAGGCATAATCAGTGAAATGTTAGAGAAGCTATTCAAGCTGAAACAGAACAAAACAGATGTAAAGACCGAAGTGATCGCGGGTATCACCACGTTCATGACTATGGCGAACCTGCCATTCGAGCTTTCTGCGGGAATGGGAATAAACGCGTTCATGGCATACACCGTGGTGCTCGGCTACGGCTATACATGGCAGACGGCGCTTCTTACGGTGTTCATAGAGGGTATTATTTTTATCATACTCTCTGTCACAAATGTCCGCGAAGCCATATTCAACAGCATACCACTCTCGCTGAAACAGGGCGTTTCGGTAGGCCTCGGAATGTTCATAGCGTTTATCGGTATGCAGAACGCGGGGATAGTTGTAGGCGCTTCGACCCTTATCTCCATAACCGATTTCCGGAACGATTTCACAAGATCGGGAATATGCGCTCTTCTTGCAATAATCGGAACGTTCATCACTCTACGCAGAATATCCCGTGTGCAGTCAGAAAGCTGCAGGCGGGATATTATTCTGTTCATGCGTTATTGGCGGAATTACGATACAAACATTGCATTTCTGACGGTTTTGTGGTATGATATATCCGGATCTCATTCCACGAAAGAGAGGTATGCCGTATGTCAATAGAAGCCGCTTTTGCAGTCCCGCACCCGCCGCTCATTATCCCCGAAGTGGGACGCGGAAACGAATCACAGGTGGAAAAAACGATAAGGGCTTACGAGCGTGCAGCCGACATTATAGCTGCAGCAGCGCCGGAAACCATAATTATTTCAAGTCCGCATTCTGTAATGTATTCGGATTATTTCCACATCTCTCCCGGAAATAAGGCTTCCGGCTCATTCTCCGGCTTCGGTGCAGCTTCTGTCCGCTTTGATGAGGAGTACGACGATGAGCTTGTCCGTGCTGTGGAGAAAGCGGCTGAGAGCTGCGGGATCCCGGCGGGGACGCTTGGTGAGAAGGATCCGTCCCTTGACCACGGAACGATGGTTCCGCTTTATTTTATCCGACGCAGATACAGCGGCGGAAAGATCGTCCGCGTCGGTCTTTCGGGGCTTCCGTTCACGGAGCATTACCGTCTGGGACAGGTGATCCGCGGCGCGGTAAATTCGCTCGGACGGCGGGCAGTGTTTGTTGCGAGCGGCGATCTTTCGCACAGGCTCCGGGACTATGGTCCATATGGATTTGCGCCCGAGGGACCGGAGTACGACCGTCGTATCATGGACGTTCTCGGACGGGGAGCGTTCGGGGAGCTGTTCGATTTCAGCGAGGCGTTCTGCGATAAGGCCGGTGAGTGCGGACATCGTTCATTCGTGATAATGGCGGGAGCTATGGACGGCATCGCTGTGAAAGCCGAGGCTCTTTCACATGAGGACGTCACAGGCGTCGGTTACGGTGTCTGCACGTTTTTCCCGGAGAGCGAAGACAGAGAAAGACGGTTCCTCGATGTGTACCTCGGAAAGCGCAAAGCAGAGCTTGAGGTCAAAAAGGCGCATTCCGACCCGTATGTAAGGCTTGCGGTAAGTTCGCTCGAAAGTTATATTCTCGGCAGGAAACGGATACAGGTGCCCGAAGGTCTGCCTACGGAAATGTACAGCACCCGCGCCGGCGCGTTCGTCTCGATCCACAAACACGGTCAGCTCCGCGGCTGCATCGGAACTATAGCGCCCACGCAGGACAGCGTTGCGGAGGAGATCATCGAAAATGCGATCAGCGCCTCAACAAAAGACCCGAGGTTTGAACCGATAACCCCCGATGAGCTGCAGTGGCTCGAAGTGAACGTTGATGTTCTTGGCGAACCGGAGGAGATAGACTCGCCGGAAATGCTGGACGTGAAGCGCTACGGCGTGATCGTAACGAGCGGCAATAAGCGGGGACTGCTGCTGCCCGACCTTGACGGCGTGGATTCGGTGGAGCAGCAGATAGATATTGCACGGAGAAAGGGCGGGATAGGCGCTCACGAGAAGATACAACTGCGGCGTTTTGAGGTCGTCCGCCATTGAGTATTACAGCTTGGCAGCTGGACGAAGATCGCTGTCTGGAGGTAATAAGGCGTGAAAAAAGTATTTGTTTTAATTGCATTGATGCTCTCAATAAGTCTTGCCGGGTGCAGCACATCGGCAAACACAGAAAACGAGATCAGGGTGCAGATACAGCTTGATCTGCAGGAAGATATCGGGCTGCTTCTTGTAAATTATAATGTTGACGGGGCTGAGGGCAAAGGGGGAATGTCCAACTCGGACAGATCTATGTTAAAAAAAGACTCCGGCGACTTAGTATGGACATACGACAAGGAGCTTCTTGATGAGCCGTCTGATAGCGTTGATGTGACATTGCAGTTTGTTGTTGTTACCGAATATTTTGATCCTAACTATGACAACGATTATCCGGAGGAATATATGATACCGATGGACGCAATTTCTTTTGAAGCAGCATTTGGTGAGAGCTGTTATGTGACGATATCGGGAGATAAGGTAAACGGCTATCGGGCGGAATTGAGCGGAGCCTGATGACCCGCCGGCGCACCTTTGCGATACTGCAAACAGAGGTTAGAATGCATTTTTTCGGTCTTGTCCGGTTTTCGGACAGCCGGGGAGGCATATTCAATTGTAAAATATATTACATAATATTGATTTATCTAAATAAATATGATACAATGAATACATATAATTTTCACCTGTAAACAAAACATGACGGAGGAAAACTAATATGGAAAATTTCAATTTCTACAGTCCCACAGAGTTCGTCTTCGGAAAAGGTCGTGCTGCCGAAACAGGTCATTTCGTGAAAAAGTACGGCGGCAAAAAGGTACTTATACACTACGGCGGAGGTTCGGCAGTAAAGTCGGGGCTTATCGGAGTTGTAAAGAAGTCGCTTGATGAAGCGGGAATACCGTACTGCGAGCTTGGCGGCGTTCAGCCCAATCCCCGTGATACGCTTGTTTACAGGGGCATAGATCTGTGCAGGAGCGAGGGCGTTGACTTTATTCTTGCAGTCGGCGGCGGCTCGGTCATAGACTCGGCAAAGGGCATCGCGATCGGCGTACCTTATGACGGGGATTTCTGGGATATGTACTGCGGCAGGGCTCCCGAAAAGGCTCTGCCGGTGGCGACCGTGCTGACTATTGCGGCAGCAGGAAGTGAAGGCTCCGGCGACTCGGTCATCACCAAAGAGGAGGGAATGCTGAAGCGCGCAGTAGGCTCGGATCATCTGCGCCCGAAATTCTCGGTAATGGATCCCGCGCTTACCCAGACCTTGCCCGCATATCAGACTGCCTGCGGCTGCACCGACATAATGGCGCACGTTTTTGAGCGGTATTTCACGAACACAACAGAGGTCGAGATCACCGACCGCCTTTGTGAAGCAGTCCTCCTCACAATAGTCAAGGAGGCTCCCCGCGTTATTGCGGACCCGGACAACTACGATGCACGCGCAAATATTATGTGGGCGGGAATGGTCGCTCACAACAACATTGTCGGCGTCGGCAGACAGCAGGACTGGAACAGCCACGGACTTGAGCATGAACTTTCGGGTCTGTACGATGTGGCGCACGGAGCGGGACTTGCGGTGATAATGCCGTCGTGGATGGAGTATGTCTATAAGCATAATGTTCTGCGTTTCTGCCAGATGGCGACGCGGGTGTTCGGCTGTCAGATGAACTTTGAGGATCCCGAAGCTACCGCGCTCGAAGGTGTTCACCGCTTCCGCTCGTTCCTGCACAGCATCGGTATGCCGATAAACTTCGCGGAGCTTGGCGCTAAGGAAGAGGATATCCCGGTACTTGTGGAAAAGATAGGCATAGGTGACGGAAAGTTCGGTGGATTTATGGAACTTGACAGAAACGATGTGACCGAAATATACAGGATCGCGGCTCATGCTTCACTTTAAGGAGGATAAGATGAAAATACTTTTTATCGGCGGCACCGGCACTATCAGCATGGCGATCACCCGTAAGCTTGCGGAGCGCGGCGACGAACTTTACCTGCTTAACCGCGGGAACAGGAACTATGACCTCCCGGAGAATGTGAAGATAATACAGTGCGATATCAATGACGAGAGATCGGCGGCGGAAAAGCTTGCCGGAATGGAGTTCGACTGCGTGGGCGATTTCATCGGGTTCGTACCCGCTCAGCTCGAACGGGACTTCCGGCTTTTTGCGGGAAAGACAAAGCAGTTCATCTACATAAGCTCCGCGTCGGCGTACAGAAAGCCCATGCAGGGGTATGTCATAACTGAAGAGACGCCGCTTGAAAACCCGTACTGGGAGTATTCGCGCAACAAGAAAGCCTGTGAGGAATACCTTATGGAGCGGTGCAGGGAAGACGGCTTCCCGGTAACTATCGTCCGTCCGAGCCACACCTACGACGAGCGCAGCGTACCGCTGGGAGTTCACGGAAACGGCGGGAGCTGGCAGGTGGTAAAACGCATAAAAGAGGGAAAGCCGGTCATTATCCACGGTGACGGGACATCGCTCTGGACGATAACTCACAATTCCGACTTCGCGAAAGCGTACATCGGACTTATCGGAAATCCCGCCGCGATCGGCGAGACATTCCATATCACCACCGACGAAAGCGTGAGCTGGAACGAGATATACGGCTATATCGCGGAAGCGCTGGGCGTGCAGTTAAAGCCGTACTATGTTGCATCGGAAACCCTTGCGGCTCTCGGAAAGCAGTACGACTTCACCGGAAGCCTTATCGGCGACAAGGCCTGCTCGGTGGTATTTGACAACTCGAAGGTAAAAAAGCTTGTTCCCGGCTTCAAGGCTGAGATATCGGCAAGAGAGGGCATACGCCGCACGGTGGAGTATGTGCTTGCACACCCGGAATGTCAGAAAGACGATCCGGAATTTGACAAATGGTGCGATGATGTTATCGCGGCGGTCGAGAATATGAAGAATATGTTTGAGGATCAAAGATTTTCAGACTGACACTTCGGTGCTTCTGTCCGGTGCAAACCGGTTTTGCTGTGCAGAACCGGATAAAAATGAAAGGAGAGTCACCCTTAAGGGTGCAGATCATAATGGTTGACGTAAAAGGAAAATGGGCGCTGATAACAGGCGCTGCAAGAGGTATAGGCTGCGGTGCGGCGAAGTTCATGGCGAAGAGGGGCTGCAATCTGATACTGCACGGAAGAACGGCGGAGCACTGCTCGAAAATGCTTGAGGAAGTAAAGGCTCTCGGAGTTGAAGCATATGCGGTGGGCGCGGAGTTCTCCGATCTTTCGCAGGTGGAGAAGATGCTCGGTGACATAGACGCACTCGGAAAGCCTGTGGATATCGTGCTAAACAATGCGGGGATACAGGTGGCGTACCGCACAGAGTATCTGAAAACACCAGCGGAGGATTATGAAAAGAGCTTCCTGATAAACACTATAGCACCGATGATGATAGTATATCATTTCCTGCCGAAAATGCAGGAGCGCGGCTTCGGGCGGATAGTCAACACGACCAGCGGTATCCGGCTTGAACCGGAGCAGGCAGGCTATTCCGCAAGCAAGGCGGCTCTTGATAAGGTAACAATGGATCTCGCGTCAAAATACGACGGAACCGACGTGATGATAAACATAACCGACCCCGGCTGGTGCAGAACTGACCTCGGAGGACAGCACGCGCCGAATGCTCCCGAAAGCTCGCTGCCCGGAGTGGTTGTCGGCGCTTTCGTTGACGACAAAAAGTCCGGCAGGAATTTCGCTGCCGGGAACTTCTACGGTATGACTCTTGAACAGGCTGTGGAACACGCGGAAAAGAATATTCCGAAATACACGGGCTCGATCGGTTGATATCTGCACGGAGTATCATACCGCACCGGGAAGACCCGGCTTATAAAACAACACTGTCTCCGGTAATGAAAAAGCCGGAGGCAGTGTTGTTTTATAAGCCGTACATGACGGGTATGCCAAACAGTACCGAGGCAGTTCGGCACAAAGCACGGCTATTGTCGTTGTACATAGTTTACCTGCATATTTCCGTCATGCCAAGTCTATACCCCACAGTCTTTTTGCGCTTCAGCCAAAGGTTTTCCCGCTTGAAATGCTGACAGATTTATGCTATAATAGGTCGGCTGGTCTGATACAGATATATGCAAAGTCAGGAAAGGAATAACAAGATATGGCAAAGAGATCTCACGGCTCGCTGTCGGCTTCCGCACGGAAGGAAAGACGTCAGCTGAATATAATGACACTTCCGGCGGTGATATGGTACGGGTTGTTCTGCTATCTGCCGCTGTTCGGCATTGCGTTCGCGTTCAAGGATTTTACACCTGTGCCGGGAAGATCGCTGTTTGAGAACCTTTTCATCAACAGTCCGTGGGTGGGGCTGCGGAATTTCTCCTATCTTTTCAGAAATCCCCTGAGCCGCTCGGTGATCCTGAACACGCTTTTTTACAACTCGATATTCATAGTGGCGGGTATCGTTGTATCGGTATCGCTTGCGATACTGCTTTCTGAGGTGCATCAGAAGAAATTCAGGGCGTTGGTGCAGATGACCCTCGTACTTCCCTACTTCATCTCGTGGGTGGTCATAGCGTACTGCGTTTACGCGTTTCTGTCCACAGATCTTGGTCTTATCAACCATATACTGACCGCATTGGGAGCCGATCCGGTGCAGTGGTACCAGTCGCCGGAGAGCTGGCGGGGAATACTGATAGTGCTTGAGATATGGAAGACCACCGGATATACGATGATAATATATCTCTGCTCGATCACCAATATTGACCGTACTTTGTATGAAGCCGCAGCGCTTGACGGCGCGACTTTCCTTCAGCGGGTGAGATTTATCACTCTGCCCCAGCTCAGACCCACTATCGCCACGCTCTTCATTCTCAGCATCGGAAGCATAATGTCCAGTGATTTTGGCTTGTTCTATCAGGTGCCTATGGATTCGGGAGCGCTTCAGGAGGTCACTCAGACGCTTGATGTTTATGTGTACAAATCACTGATGTACGAAGCAAATTTCAGCTATTCGTCCGCTGCCGCGTTCCTCCAGAGCTCGGTAGGGTGCATACTGCTTGTGATATCCAACATCATCACCCGCAGGATAGACAAAGACAGTGCACTTATATAAAGGAGGGGCAGTATGAAGAAAAACAGAAAATATGTGATGACTCAGGAAAGCTCTCTCGGCAAAGGGGCGAACATCGTCGTCATCATATTCTTTACTCTCATAATGGTGCTGGCGTTCATGCCGGTGCTGCTGGTATTCATGGTATCTCTGACTTCCGAGAAGAGCATTGCGGAATACGGTTTCAGCTTTATCCCCCACGAATTCTCGCTTGATTCATATTATTATCTGTTCCGTACAGGAAGCACGCTGCCGAGGGCGTTCCTGAATTCGGTCATAATCACCGTTTCGGGAACAGCACTGGGGCTTGTGATAATGTGTCCCTGCGCGTATGCTTTATCCCGTAAGGAGTTTGCTCATATAAAGGCGCTGATGGTATTCCTGCTGATCCCGATGCTTTTTTCGGGAGGGCTTGTGTCCTCTTATATGGTGAATACGCAGATACTGCACCTTAAAAACACCTATCTTGCGCTTATACTGCCGGGAATGTGCTCTACATGGTATATAATGATAATGCGGAACTATTTCCGCATGAGCGTCCCGGATTCCCTCATAGAAGCAGGAAAGCTTGAGGGCGTGTCACCGTTCCAGAGCTTTCTGCTGATCGTGCTTCCGATATGCAGGCCTGTGGTGATAACGGTGGCGGTGTTCCAGATATTCGCCTACTGGAACAGCTGGTACCCGGCTCTGATATATATTGATTCAAACCACAGTGAGCTGTACCCGCTGCAGTATGTGCTGGTGAATATAGACCGGACTGTGCAGGCCATGACCCGCGACGCAGCGAAAGTTGCGGGAGCCGTCAATGTGAATGTCCCCGGCACAGCCATGAAGATGACGCTGGTGGTCATCACCATTCTTCCTATAATGCTGTTGTTCCCGTTCTTCCAGAAATTTCTCAGGACAGGGCTTACAATAGGCGCGGTCAAGGAATAAAAAGGGGGACACAGAAATATGCGAAGTATTTTGAAAAGGGTGGCTGCGGCAGCTATTGCAGCCATTACGCCGATAGTTTTGTTATCCGGATGTGACAAGTCCGAAGAATACGGTAAAGATGTGATGCGTCTCAGATGGGTGACTTACGGGATGTCGGTGCCTGCCGACGTAAAGAAGATCGTAAAAGCTGCAAACGACTACTCCGCCGAAAAGATCGGCGTGGTAGTGGATCTTGAGATACAGCAGTCCGAAGTGATAAATCTCATTATGGCATCGTGGGAATACTATGACATGGTATATACCTGTGAGTGGCTCAACCCGTTCAATACCAATGCCGCGAAAGGTCTGTACTATGATATAACGGATCTTATCGAAACGGAGACTCCCGACCTTTACCGCATAATCGGAGATTACTGGGAGGCGGGGGAGCTCAACGGGCGGATATACGGAGTCCCGACGCTGAAAGATATGGGCGCGGAGATGATGTTCCGGTTCAATGCCGATTATTATGAGGGCGAGAAGGGAATGGTCATACCGGAATTCATGAGATTTGAGGATCTTGAGCCTTACCTTGAGGTTTACAAGAAGGATTTCCCCGCCAAATACCCTATGGCTATGTCAAAAGGCGGTATAGCAGGTTTTTTCTTTTCTCTTGAGAGCGTAGTCGGTTCGCTTATCGTAATACCGTATAACAGGGAAACGCCGGAGATAATACCGATATGGGAAGATGAGGAGATAATGGATCGGCTGAGGCTTCTGCATAAGTGGTACACTCTCGGTTACATCAACCCCGACGCTTCCGCGTTGGAATTATCCGCCCTGCCGGACGATATGCCGGTTCGCTTCGGTGTAGCGTGGAGAGGGTACAGTGGTTACTCAAATCCTGCCGATTGGGGATTCAACGTAAAGACCTCAATTTATGACGGACCCTACATCTCCAAGAATACGGAGCAGGGTGCCATGACGGCGATCTGCGCGGGCTGCGATGAGGAGCACGCAAAGGCGGCTCTGCGCTATATCGAGCTGCTCAATACCGACCGGAAATTCCGTGATATATTTGCATACGGCATAGAGGGTGAACACTACAGGTATCTCAATAACGGAACGGTACTCAGAACACAGGACGGCATAGACAGATACCATGTTTCCCTGTATCCCTTCGGCTCTGTGGTAAATGCGTCGGTGGAGTCGGTAAGCGAGGATTACCTGTCCGACCCGGATCAGTGGGCGAAGGTATTTGATGGGTATGAGAAATACGGGATATACAGCGGATCCGAAGGATTCGTGTATGACCGGACACGCAAGGAGGATATTGTAACGACAGTGACAGCAATATGGTCAAACTATTCCACCGATCTTAGCACCGGGACTTCCGACCCTGATGTTATCATGCCGAAAATGAAAGCGGAAATGGAATCCGCAGGACTTAACGAACTGCTCGACGATATCCGAAGTCAGTTCGCCGGGCATCTTGAAAGCATATCGTAACGCGGGTGCACTCCCCGGGTGAGATATCCGGACGATAACGAATGCCGGTTCGGTACGTCAGTAATAAATGTGCAGAAGTGTTTGTAAAGCGCTTTCACCAATAACTTGATTTATCTGTAGTTTTATGATATAATGAATGCGTTAAATGCAAAATGCGCAATATCCGTGATAGGCGACTGAATGTGTCATCGGACTGTATGGGCAGTATTAAACGGAGGTAATGTCGTGAAACATATACACAAACTAACATCACTTGCGATCGTTGGGGCTATCGTTTTATCGGGCTGCGCAGAGAACAGACCGGATCCCGCAGCCCAAAGCACAGGATCGGAGACAATAGTGACAGAGATGTCGGAGGACAGCAATAGTACAGAGAAAAAGCTGATCATGCCCGATGATACATTGTTAGAGGAAGCCGCGAAGGCTATGCGTGAAGGGCTGGTATGGCTTTCGCTGAATGCGGACGGTGGTTTCAGAATTGCCGATCACGACGAACTTTCCAAGTCTCTGATGCTGATGTATTTTGATGACGATTGGACAGAGGAGAGTTTTCAGGAACTAAAGGACTCCGGCTATGATTCGGAGATCGCAGATATGACGTATGCAGAATACCTCGAAAAGTCAAAGCAGCAGCTGCCGGAGGAATATCTTTCGTATTTTGACGAGAATATGCGGCTGAAAGAACTGCCGGAGGAGCGTACCGCCGTTTTGCTTATGTCAGACCATTACGACGGCTTTTACAGCGAAGAATTTATTTTCAGGTGCCTTCGCAGAGCGTTTGAGATGATCTCGGAAGACGAAGGCTGCATCAGCTCACTTGAAAAAGCAGTTAATGCTGAGCACACCTCGCCGGAGAATGCTGTCAACTGCGGTATCGGACTGAACATAAGTCCCGGCGGCGGTATGGTCGGCATAACGGTCCGTATCCAGACATTCGGTGACGTGAGTTATTCTCTCACGGAGGATATCCCTTTTGAGGGAGAAGTTACCGATTCTTTTGACGGCGGTATAACGATAAGCGCGGAGAACCGCTTCGGTAATTCTTTCGGCGCGGAAATACAAAGTACATACGACGCCGATATATACGAGCGGCTGAAAGTTATGCGTGAATACTCCGAAGTGCAGAACGTGCAGGATATGAAAGACGGTCTGCTTACGGTCGATGTGAAAAATACACTCAGAAGCAAATACATATACGGCGGTGACGGGAACTGGTATTACTCGGATATCACGAACTCCGGGTGCAGGCTGATACCCGATGATGAGACAGAAGCCGAACTTCTTGCCGACGAGCTTATCGCGCATACCGCCCTCGATATTCTGGCGGAAGATGATAAATATGATATCGGCTTTCCGACGGCAAGTGACATTACTGCAAAAAAAGGCGAACCCCGGCTTGACACAGATGTTTCGTCTGTAAGCGGCGAGACGGTTTACTGCTATATCGATGACAGGACAAGGAGAAAATTCTATTTTGCAAGGAGCGGCGACGACTTCTACTATTCCGAAGACAGCAGCACGAGAACAGACGTGATGACCGACGGTGTGCCGTATTATCAGAGCTCCGATGAGTATGAATATTTCGGAAACTCCACGGAAGCATACTGTCGCCATGATATGTATGATATATTTTATCCCGCGGACGCTTTCGAGGGCGCATGGGAGACAGTTCCTCTTGCAAAACGTATTGCCGGAAGATACACATTCGCTTACGGATTCGATGCTGGGATATGCACAGAGGACTACCGCTGTGAGATATACAGAAGCACAGATGACAGTATCGCGGCGCTTCTCGATGATGAGGGCAGGATAGTTTCCGCGTGGCAGTACGGCGCCGACGGTCTTACAGTCATGACCGCTGTAAAAAGCATTGAGGAAATGCCTGTTGACATGAATGAACTGCTCGAACACGCGCGGACGCATACAAAGGAGATAGCAGACCAAAAAGAGCTTGACAAGAAAAAGACCGTCGATGACTGGTATAAAGAGGACACCGCGAAATATGGGCTTCCGGAGCTTCTCGGAGAGATAACCGAGGGTGAGGCTATTTCCGAACCGACAACGGTGCGGAGATATCTTGACCTGTTCGGAAGCGGCAAGCCGTTTACTCTCGAATACCGCGCAATAGGCGGGTTCAGAAACGATTACAAGTACCTGACTTCCAACGGTATAGACTTTTATGAAAAAGAGGTGGTTTCCTCCCATGATAACTCCTTCGATTATGAGATCGAAGAGATCTCTGTCGGAGATCATATCTACATGACAGACGATAACGGAGTTTTTGTCCGCTATATGAAGGACGAATATTTCACCCCGGACGAAGTAAAGTATCATCTGCCCGACGCTCTTGAACCTTTTGACGGCTTCGCGATCAATAGGGCATATAAAGGTACGATAAACGGCGAGGGATATGATATAGAGGAATGGGAATTTCAGAATCATAATCCCGTTTTGTTCTTCTGCCGCAGCGGGAAGATAGAAGCTATCAGATATATGGTGTTTGACCGAAAGACGGTTTTCTATATCACAGATTTTTCGGAGACAGCTCACAGCGAATTCATAACAGTACCCGAAAAAATTAGAGAGATAACGGATTGATGTAAAAACTGAAGATCGTATCTTTATAAACAGAGGAGTTTTATGAGACGCATACATAAATGAACGTCATTGATAATATATGCATCTATGGGGTGAGAAACAATGAAGGTTAAAAAAAGGACTAAAGGGAACCTCTAAAAAACCAATTTGAGAGAAAAAGAGCTATCCACTTTATGCCGCTTTGTATGCGCGCGTCCTGCGCGCTTTTGGCGGCAATACCACGGCTTCCTGCCGTGACCGTCTACTGCGTCAAACCTCCTAACCG
>JAGBMA010000226.1 GCA_017635095.1 Ruminiclostridium sp.
TGCTGGTCTGTCGGTCAGCCCCTCTGTCTCGCAAGCTCGACACCTCCCCGCTGCCGGGGAGACCACGCAAGGTGAGGAGACTTGACGAAGCAGTTGGTGCAAGCAGTTCTTTTTCTCTCAAATGGGTTTTTAGAGGTTCCCAGTATATAAGGACCGAACCGCCGGTCGGAAACTCCGGAATACATTGCAGAAAAGGAGGAGATGTCATCATGAATGATACCGATATCATATCCGCTCCCGTCCGCCTCTCCGGAAGAGTCGATACAAATAATGCTGAACAGGTGCAGAAAGAACTGATCGACGCGTTGGACCGCGCTCCCGGAAATAACGGGGACATCGTCATAGATGCGGAAGAACTTGATTATATTTCAAGCGCGGGTCTGCGGGTGCTGATGAAGCTTTCTAAGTCCACCGGCAGAAAACTCCGCGTCATAAACGTTTCCAGGAATGTTTATGATATCTTTGAAACCACCGGGTTTACAGAGATATTCGACATACAAAAGGCGTACAGGAAATTGAGTGTGGAAGGCTGTGAGATCATCGGCAGAGGTTTTTACGGCACCGTTTACCGCACCGACCCCGAAACTATAGTCAAAGTCTATAAGTCGCCGGAAAGCCTTTCCATGATAAACAACGAAAAACGGCTCGCAAAGACCGCTCTTGTTGCAGGCGTCCCCACCGCTATATCATATGATGTCGTGCGCGTCGGAGACAGTTTCGGCTCGGTGTTCGAGCTTCTCAACGCTAAGTCATTCAACGACCTGCTCACAGAAGCCCGGGACGATCCCGACCCTGTGATAAAGCAGTATGCAGAGTTCCTTCGCCTGGTGAACAGTCAGACAGTACCGGAAGGAAAGCTTGCTTCCGCGAAGGAGATCTTCCTCGGATATACGGAGACTGCCGCAAAATACATAAGCCATGATCTTTATGAACGGGTGAAAACAATGATCTCTGAGATCCCCGACCAGCTTAATGTGGTGCACGGTGACGCACAGATGAAGAACGTTATGCTTCGGGACGGTGAGCCAATGCTTATAGATATGGACACCCTTTCCGCAGGTCACCCGATCTTCGACCTGCAGTCGGTATATGTGACCTACGACGCTTTCTGTGAGGACGACGAGGACAGCAGCTTAAAATTCCTCGGCTACCCGTCTGAGCTTTCAAGGTATGTGTGGAAGAAGTTCGTCGGATACTACTTCGGTACGGAAGATGAAGCCCGCATATCGGAACTTCGGGACAAGATCGAGATAGTCGGCTGCATAAGATTCCTGTTCCTCGTCGATACGATCACGGAACATGATACAGAGCTTTTCGGGCTTCGGGTAAAGCACACTGCCGAAAGACTGGAGAGACTTGCCGGAAAGACCGGCACCCTGCTGTTCGGCTGAGATGAGCCGGACTTCCCTCAGGAAACTGAAATAACTGCGAAAGGAGATGCACCCCGGCGGGTGCAGACTAATACTATGTCATTTGAAAAAAAGATCGACCGTTCAGAGGCTTCTGCCTGTGTGATGTGCGCAAACGCACCCTGCTCGGAAGTCTGTCCCGCGGGAATACCGGCAAAAGCGCTCAGGAGCATAAGGCTCGACAACAGCAGATATGCCGCATCGGCTCTTCCCGCAGATAATCCCTGCATCGGCTGTGACGCGCCCTGCGAAAAGGCTTGTGTGAGGGCAGGCAGAGTTCCCGTGAAAAAGCTGATGATAAAGCTTTACGACGAAGTAAGACCGGAGCTTGAAATAACGGCTCTCCCCGACCACAAAAACAGGCTCCGCACAGACCTGTGCGGGATCCCTCTCGAAAATCCGTTCCTGCTTTCCTCATCGGTGGTTGCAAGCACCTACGATATGTGCGCAAGAGCCTTTGAGGCAGGCTGGGCGGGCGCGGCATTCAAGACGATATGCTCCTTCGACATTCATGAAGCGTCCCCCCGCTTCTCCGCGATAAAAGGCACCAGCGGCGAGATCATCGGCTTCAAGAATATAGAACAGCTCTCCGACCACAGCGTTGCGGAGAACATGGAGATATTCCGCCGGCTCAAACAGAACTACCCCTCAAAGTTCATACTCGCGTCGATAATGGGATCGGACGAGGCAGAATGGGAAGAACTCGCCGGGCTTTGTGAGCAGAACGGCGCCGACGCGGTGGAGCTGAACTTCTCCTGCCCCAACATGGCAGAAGGCGGGCTCGGCTCGGATATCGGCCAGATACCGGAGCTTGTGGAGCGGTTCACGAAAGCTGCAAAACGGGGCTGCAACATTCCCGTTCTCGCAAAGCTAACGCCTAACGTGGCATCTATGCTCCCGGCGGGAGAAGCTGCGGCAAAAGGCGGTGCAGACGGTATTGCCGCGATAAACACCATCAAGAGCATCACCGGCGTAAATCCTCATACATACATCGCTGCGCCCGCAGTGCACGGAATGTCCGCACTCGGCGGCTACAGCGGCAACGCAGTAAAGCCCATTGCACTCAGGTTCATTGCCGAACTTGCCCGCGGAAAGAAGACGGCAGGACTGCACATAAGCGGAATGGGCGGTATAGAAACATGGCAGGACGCGCTTGAGTTCATACTCCTCGGCGCCGGCTCGGTGCAGGTAACCACCGCGGTAATGCAGTACGGCTACCGGATCATAGACGACCTTACCGACGGGCTCAGTTACTACCTTGCGGAAAAGGGATTCACAAGCGTGAAGGAAGCTGTCGGGCTCGCCCTCGATACCGTAAGCGACACCACGGATATCCTTGAACGCGACACGATACTGTTCCCGAAATTCGATCACTCAAAGTGCATCGGCTGCGGAAGATGCAGTATCTCCTGTGCGGACGGCGGTCACAGCGCGATAAGATTCGGCGAAGACAGAAGACCTAAACTCGACGGAAGCAAGTGCGTGGGCTGTCACCTCTGCCTGCTCGTATGCCCCGAGGGTGCAGTCTCATCTTCCAAGAAGAGGATAACCCGCGGAAAATGAGTCATCGCGGATATACAGGCAAAAAAACTCGATGTGAAAAAAACACTTGAAATAGCAGACGGTTTGTGATATAATTGTACAGTCATAAAACGAAGAGAGCCCGGGATCACCGGGACACAACAAAAAGAAAGGAACAGATCTATGAAAAAAAGAATATTTGCCGCGTTCGCCGCACTTTGTATGGTGCTCTCGGCTGCCGGCTGCGGGAACGGCGATAAGCCCGCCGGGACCGAAGGAGCTGCCGTTACCGGCGATACATCGGTATCGGGCAAGATAGTCATCTACACATCCATGTACGAGGATATAATCGACGATATGGAGATAGAACTGGAAAAACAGTTCCCCAACCTTGAGATCGAATTCTTCCAGGGCGGTTCCGGTACGATCCAGTCCAAGATCGCGGCGGAAATGGATTCCGGAAAGCTCGGCTGTGACGTACTGATGGTGGCGGAACCTTCCTACTCGCTGGAGCTGAAGGAAGCCGGGATACTTGAACCCTTCACCTTCACGGGTATAGACAAGCTCGTTTTCGACTACGATCCGGAAGGCTACTGGTATCCCGTTCGCGTCTGCAACATGGTACTCGCGTACAATCCCGAAAAGTACAGCAAGGACGAACTTCCCACCTCATTCAAGGAGTTTGCGGAAGACCCGGATATGAAAGGCTGCCTCTCCATGAGCAACCCGCTCACTTCCGGAACTGCATACGCTTCTGTCGTAGGTCTTCTTGACAAGTACGGCGAGGATTACTTCAAGTCGCTCAATGCACAGAACGTTGCGATAGAATCCGGCTCTGTTGCACTCACCAAGCTTGAGACAGGCGAATGCAAGGAGATAATGGTCCTCGAAGAGTCCGTTCTCAAAAAGAGACAGGAAGAGAACTCAAAACTTGAGATAATTTATCCCGATGACGGCTGCATACCGATACCTTCCACGATCATGCTCATAGATGAGGAACACAGCGCAAACCAGAATATTCTCGCTGCAAAGGCTGTTGAGAAATTCTTCCTCTCCCCCGAGGGTCAGAAGCTTATTGTAAACGGCTGGATGTACTCGGTAAGAAAGGACGTAACTGAGTCTCCCTATGACGGTCTGCCGCTTCTTAAGCTCACGGAGAACACTATCCCCGTTGACTGGGAGAAGTGCTACAAGCAGAGGGAAGAGATACGCACCATGTTCCAGAATGATGTGACTATTCCCGGCTAACTTAATGTCTGCTCATCAGTCCGAAGGACGAAATGAGCTTGACATCAAGGAATGTGTCCGTTGTTTAAATGCACCGCAGGCGCATTTAAACAACATCTGAAAATCTGTTTTGCAGATTTTCAGCCAATAACTGCCAAAAGGCAGTTATTGAGGACACA
>JAGBMA010000028.1 GCA_017635095.1 Ruminiclostridium sp.
AATTCATCTCAGAACAAAAAGAACAGCATTGTCAAGAATATTTTGGTTGTTCGCTGTCTGAAATCTGCCACGTTATCGAAAAAGACGACTACATCTCTTATCTCGCAAAGGAAATGGAGAAAAGAAATGAAAACACGCTTCTCGCAAAGGTAGATGGCGATCGCACAAGAATGACTATTGCAAAAAGAAATACAGAGATGCTTGATGAGATAATGGACGAGATGCACAATGCCAGTGAATATGTTCACAAGCACAATCTTTATCCCACCGGGTGGAGCAATATCATGAGAACTTACAACGAACTCAGGCAGCAGGAAGAACAACAGAAGCAGCAATCCATAGAAACGCCTGAAACGCTCAAATCTGCTGCGCCGACTAAATCTACCCGCAAGCACAGTCTGTAATATGCTTGTTCGCCCGTTCATTTTTCGCCGCTCCTGCGGCGCTTACGCGCGGCTGTAGCGCGTTTTTCATGGCATCGGGTAGATGCCTTGTCATTCAAAGGTCGAGGGAATACGTCCCTCGCGCACACAAACCGGTAGGTTTGTATAAGTGCTCCCTACGGGGTTGGTTAGTTACTCAGTTTTTCAGATTAGTTTCATTTATTTTTAATAATCGTTCTTTCTGATAAATTGGTTAGCTCTCAATCAACCTTGCTGCCGGAAGCTGTGATAATCGGTATCTTCGCCGGCGTGCCGAGAATTGCAGTAAAAGCAACAGCGGGGGATTGCACTTTGCAGATAAAAATTACAGAAAAAGAAAGAGAGGAAACCACATGACAAGAGAACAGAAAACCGAAGCTTTGCGTGCAAGCATTGCCAAAGCGCAGAAAAGACAGCGCGAGCTGATGTCCGAGGTCGATAAAACCGAGACAAAGCTCGCAAAGCTTGAAAAGGAGCTCCACGCTGAACTTGACAAGCAGAAAACGCAGAACTGTCGTAAGATGGGAGAACTCATTTACGAGAAGTTCGGTGACGACATTACTCCGTCGGAATTCGAGGAGATGATATCCTTCATTTTTATGAACGACGAAATCCGGGAGTATATCGAATCCGAAAAGAAAAAGAGAAAAGCAGCTCAGGCAGCTATCGTGAATGATACAGAAATATGCGATAGCGCACCGGATCAGCTGTCGCCGAAAAACGAAAAGTCGAAGTCCGTTTCTATCATCTCTGATGATTTTCCGGATTCAGACGATGATACCAATGCAGATGATGAATAAAAACAGAAATATCACTGCATTAAACATGGGAAATTAAGTTTGGGAGAAACAAGGAAGTTGCAATATTGCACGAAAGGAGCTTAATGAGAAGAAATGAATTACTCAATACTGCCGTCGTAGCACAGGAGAATAGCGCCTCTGCTGCGCCGACAGCTGCACCCACGGAGAACGAAATCACAAATAATGAATCTTCTTCTCCGAAAATCGAAATTCCGGAAGAGTGCGCCGAAGCATTTATTGCTGCTGTTGAGATCGGCTTCTACAAGGAATTTTACAAGCAGGGTCTGATAACTGCCGATGAACTCGATATTCTTTTGCAGTTACAGAAAAAGAAAGCTGGATTGAAGAAAGAGAAAAACGATTTAAGCGCAGCATGAATTTAGGTTCTCCCCACAAATATAGACAGGCGATGGTCTGCAACACCCTGCACCTCAATTATAAAACACTTGACATTCGCGTGGTAAAGTGGTAAAATAGATTTGTGGGGAGATTTTTTTCTCCTGAAAAATGGAGGGAAGGAGGAACATGAACAACACAAAAGTAGCGGCATACTGTCGTGTCAGCACGGATTTGTCAGACCAATTGCACTCTCTCGCCGCGCAGATAAAATATTTTACAGAATATATTTCTGAACATGACGGCTGGGATTTAGTTGAGGTCTATTATGACGAAGGCATAACTGGAACATCTGTGAAAAAGCGTGACGCCTTCAACAGAATGATCTCGGATTGCGAGAACGGGAAAATCGAACTTATTATCACCAAAGAAGTATCCCGTTTCGCAAGAAATACTGTTGATACACTTTGCTTCACCCGCAAGCTCACCGCGCTCGGTATCAGAGTTATCTTTATGAATGATGGTATCGACACCAGTGATAAGGACGGAGAACTCCGCCTGACGATCATGGCGAGCATAGCGCAGGAGGAATCCTGTAAAATCTCCGAAAGAGTTAAGTGGGGTATTCGCAGAAAAATGGAAAATGGCTGGGTCTATGGCTACTCGTCAATGCTCGGATACAAGACGATTGATGGCAAATTAGAAGTAGTACCGGAAGAAGCCGAAATAGTAAAACGAATTTTCCATAGTTATGTTTACGAAGGAAAGGGCTGTCATACTATCGCAAATGAATTGAATGCCGCCGGACTTTTCACTATAAAAGGTAAGATGTGGCGAGAAGACGGAGTAAACAGAATTCTGAAAAATGATAAGTATGTAGGAGATCTTACTCAGTGGAAACATTACTCCACAGACTTTCTTACTAAACGAGTTTTGCAGAACAATGGCGATAATCCAGATGTTCCTTTAATTACGATAAAAGATCATCATGAACCAATTATCTCTCGCGAAGTATGGGAACTGGCACAGAAACAGGTCTTCGAACGCGGTGAGATGTCACGCGAGGGAAGAAAATATTCACGGCATTATTGGTTTAGCAGCAAAGTTTTCTGTGGAAAGTGCGGATACACTTACAACATTACCGGTAAGAACAAAAAGATAAAGCGCTCGTTAAGATGTGTAAATCGTTCAAAGTACGGTGCAAATCCAAGAATCGACGCGAATGGTGCTGAAGTTGGCTGCGACAATCATGCAATAAATGAGCGCGTGCTTGAAATTTGCATGAAGCATATTCTTGAATATATCCAGTTCACCCATGGCGACATTACCGGTAGATTACTGGAAAATATATCAGAGATGCAGTCGCTTGAACCGACATTTGACGCTGAACCGCTGAAAGCCGAGATAGACACCCTTAACAAGAAGAAGCGAAAAGCTATTGACCTGATGCTGGATGAACTCATCACAAAAGAAGAACTGAAACAGCAGACCGCATACTACGATGAGGAAATATCCAAGATTACGGAAACAATCGCTGCTCGTCAGAATGTTGCCGATGTACACAAGAAGCAGCTTGACGCTATCCGGAATTATATCTCATTAGTCAATAAGACTGCTGATATGGATACTTGCAGCATAAAGGTCTATGGCGAAATGCTCAAAAAGGTAGTGGTTTACGACAATTGCGAGATTGATATTTTCTTAACATGCATCCCTTTCGGATTTAATGTTAAGTATCATATCCACAAGTATAACAGAGGACACCAGTTCGATGTGTTCATAGACGCTTGTGAAGCCATTCCTTTATAAATATCTTTTCATATTGTTTGGACACTTTTATGCTTCGGCTTTGATCAACGCAAATGTCGATGTCGCAACAGTATCGGCTGTGTTAGGGCATTCGGTCATTACAACGACTGTAAACACCCCATATGGACACACCCACCCCGTGCAGTCGTATTCAATAACAAAACATGGCTCCGAGCCGCTTAACAATACGGATCGGAGCCTTTCCATTCAAAACACGATAACAGTAATTCTACTATGAAACATGAAAAAAGTTTTACAAAATCATCACAAGTGATGATGACAAATAGGAATGTATGGTGTATAATGTAATCATGGACAGAAAAGGGAGTGCGGCTTATGACGGCGAAGGAGCTTAAACGATATATCCCGTATCTTGCCGCGGTGCTTGCGGCAGGCTTTATTCGCCTGTTCGCCCAGAATTTTCACCTGCCGTATCACGGTATTCTTTCGATGATATACATCTGCATTTACAGCATGTGGTGCGGGGCTGTACAGCGAAGGTTTACGCACAAGGATATCCGCGGTATGCTCGGTGCGGCAGGGGTAATGTCGATATTTCTGATAATTACGAGAATGATAAAATACGAATTTGTATCATCGGGAACTGTCATAAACAGGCTCCTTTGGTACAGCTACTATATCCCGTTCACGGTGATACCCGTGCTTATGCTGCTTGCCGTGCTTCGCATAGGAAAAGCTGAGAACGAGGATATCCCGAAAGCGTGGTATCTGCTGTTTGTTCCAGCAGCGGTGATCATAACGGGGATAATGACAAATGACCTGCACGAACAGGCGTTTCGCTTCACCGACGACGCAACGGATTCCTACACCTATGGCTTTCTGTGCTATGCGGTGTATGCCTTCATCATCATTATGCTGGCGGAAGTTATCACGGTGCTGATAAAAAACGGTAGCAGCAAGCGTTTCATCGGTCGTTTATGGCTGCCGCTCACGGTACTCGGCTTCGGCGGGGTATATACCATGCTGTATCCTTACCGTACAGCGCTGCGGGAGATGTATGAATTTCCCGAAATGATATCCCTTGTGATGATCGGATTTCTCGAAAGCCTTATTCTGACCCGTATGATACCGTCGAACACCGACCACGGGAACTTCTTCCGAAGTTCCTCGATAAATGCGGGGCTTGCCGACAGATACGGTAATGTTAAGCTGCGTTCGTCCGAAAATGTTGCGCTCGCTCGGGAAGATATTTTAAGTGCGGTCATAGAGCCGGTATTGCTGCCGGACAGCGCAAAACTGCTCAAATGCAAAGCTGTGTCGGGAGGGTATTTTTACTGGATAGAGGACATCTCCGAAATGCTGCGCCTTAACGCGGAGCTTGAAAATACCGGCGACTATCTCACCGAGGAGCAGGCTATGCTTGAAGAGTCCGCGCGCATTAAGGAGAAGCGCAAACGCATCGCTGAGCAGAATATCCTCTACGATAAAATCGCCCTGAGCCTTCGTCCGCAGCTCGAACGGTTGTCGGATATTCTTGACGATCTGCCCGTGGACGAGCGGGAGTTCTGTACGCAGATGAAGCTTGCGGCGTTTCTGAACGCTTATGTCAAGCGCAGGTCAAACCTTTTGCTTATCGCGGACGCTAAATCAGACGACTTTATAGACAGCGGAGAGCTTGCCGTGTCGGTCGCAGAAACGCTCGAATATTTAAAGCTGTGTGATATAGGCTGCTTCTCCGACATAGCTTCGGGAATACCGCTTGCTGCAAATATCGTATTGTTTATGTTCGGGCTGTTCGAGAACGCCGCGGAAATCTGTTACAACGAGCTTAACGCAGTGCTTGTCACGCTTCGCCGGAACACCTCCGGAATCGTATTCTGCGTCGAACTCGGACTCCCGGAATTACACAGCGTCTTCACGTTTCCCGATACAGACATACCGCCCGACTGCAGACTCTTTACAGATATGTCGGAGGATTGCTGGCGGCTCACCCTTACAATACCGGCGGGAGGTGACATGAAATGACATTCGGACAACTTCCCTTTGCCGCAGCCGAGAGCTTCGGCATATTATCGTTCCTCATCACGGTGTTTTGTCTGCTGTCGGTCATACATTCCTTTACTGTCAAGGCAAAGCTGTTACTGCGAGTAGGTGTATCAGCCGTATTTCTTTGGAGCTTCACAGTGATGCAAGCGATAGAAGGCTACTGTGCGCAGCTTAGAATGGGCTACAGGATAACACGCCTGACCGAGCTTCTTTCCGGAATAAGCGCAGCAGCCGTCACGGCATCGGTCATTGTACCGGCTCTGCTGTGCGGCATATTGAGATACCTGATACATCGGCAGTCGCGGACGGAGCTGAACCCGCAGTCGCTGCGGGAGGGGATGGATCTGCTGCCGGACGGGATAGCTTTCGGGACCGAAAGCGGCATACCCCTGCTCGTAAACAGTAAAATGCAGTCAATTTGCAGTGCGGCTTTCGGACATTCCGTCACGGACACGACCGTATTTGACGATCTATCCGACAATAACACCTGCACCGTCGAGCGCGGAGATCACGGCACATTTCTGCACCTGCCGGACGGGACGGTGTGGGATATGCGGATAACGGAGCATTCCGACAATGGCAGAAAGCTCCGGGAATATATAGCTTACAACGTTACCGAAAGATACCGCAAAATGACCGTGCTCAGGGAGCGCAACGAACGGCTCGCCGCTGTCAATGCGAAAATAAGGGCTTACAGCCGGAAAATGGACGTGATGGTGCGCGAAAAGGAGATACTTGCCGCGAAGATACGCATACACGATGAGGTCGGGCGCTCGCTTCTCGCGTTCCGTGCCTATCTGTCGGGACACGGCAGCCGTGAAGCCCTGACGCAGATGTGGAGACGCACGACAGCGCTGCTGAAGCGCGAGGCTGAAAGCGGCGGCGAGGAGAACCCATTCACGGCTCTTACGGAAGCTGCGGAGTCTGTGGGCGTGCGGCTTGACATCATTGGGCGTATGCCTGAGGACAAGACCGCGGAAAGCATTATCGCCACTGCTGTACACGAATGCCTTACCAACACGGTGCGGCACGGCGGAGGCGACACGCTGACTGTCCGTATGACCTCAGACGGCGACATAATTACTGTGGAGCTTGCGAATAACGGCAGGCTGCCCGAAAAGCCGATAGCGGAAACCGGCGGGCTTAAAGCGCTGCGTGACACGGTTGAGATGCACGGAGGAACAATGGCTGTCAGCTGTGACGGTGGCGTATTCGCACTCACGGTGAAGCTGCAAAAGGAGATGGTGATATTTGAATAAAACGAGAGTTATGATCGTTGACGATCAGGCGGTCCCGCGGCAGCTTTTCGAGCTTTATGTGAAGTCCTCGGACAGATACGAGCTTGCCTTTTCAGTGCAGTCGGCGGGAGTGGCGGACGTTTATCTGCTCAAAAACAAGGTCGATCTGATAATAATGGATATACTGATGAACGACGGTTCGGACGGACTTGAGACATCCGCGCTAATAAAGCAGAAATATCCGGATATAAAGATAATCGCGGTCACGTCCATGCCGGAGGGCTCGTGGCTGAAAAAAGCCCGTGAGATCGGCATTGAAAGCTTCTGGTACAAGGAAACGGATCAGACCACGCTACTCGATGTTATGGACAGGACGATGAACGGAGAATCGGTATATCCCGACGCGCCGCCTATGGTGAAGGTCGGAAATGCTCTCAGCACAAGCTTTTCGGAAAGAGAGCTCGATGTTCTGCGCGTCATTACCACCGGCGCTTCCAACGCCGAGGTCGCGGCGAAGCTCGGCATTTCGGAAAATACCGTAAAAACTTATGTCCGCAGTATTCTTGAAAAGACAGGCTACCGCAGCCGCACAGAGCTTGCGGTGAAAACGAGAGTGCTTGGATTTGCGCTCGGCAGAGACGAAAAGGAGAACTGATATGACGATAAAAGAAATACTGGCGACAGCGATCGCGATTTTTCAGCTGCTCACGGCGGAAGGCTGTGCGGGCATTAACGCTCCGATAAACACAGAGACATCGGAAACAACATCGACAACGGCAGCAGAGGAGGTCACGGCTGTGACAAGGATAACCGATTTTGAAAGCATTGTCATAGAGGAGAATACTACAGCGCCCGAGGAACGGGGATATGAGATACTTCGCACAGAAAGCGGAGTGCGGCTGTCATATTACGCGTTCGAGGGCTTCCCGGATAACATCATTTCCGACGAATACCTTGAATATCGCGTCGAGGGCGGCAGCGACCTCTACGAGAAGATCATATCACTTGCGAACGAGTACGGTGTCGCGGACTGGAACGGCTTCAACGAGTCATCGGATATGCTGGACGGCGGCGGGTTTACGTTCAGAGCCGTGATAAATGGGGAAAAAATGCGCGCATACGGCTCAAATGCCTATCCGCAGGGATTTTTCGATTTCAAAAGAGCGATACACGAGATACTCAAAAACGGGAACCGGTGATTCGGTTAGCTATATTGCACATATTTCCCTTGCGAACCGGAGAATTATTTGTGACCTCACATCATCACTTGTGATGATGACAACGGCGGTAGAGTATGCTATAATTGTAATGACCGGTAATGCCAGCATTCAGATGCGGAATGAATAAATTTTTGGAGGAACAATATGAAAAGAACATTAAAGCTTATAGCAGCCGGACTGCTTGCTGCTGTTGCAGTCTGCGGAGTATCGTCCTGCGGGGGATCAAACGGCGAAAGCACCATCACCACTGCCGGAAACGGCGAAAGCACCACGGCAGGGAACGACAGAACTGAGTCGGGCGATGACAGCAGCTGGGAAAACCTCCTGAGCTTTGCCGAGACATCGGCTCCTGTCATAGTCGATCCGAAAACCGTAGATTACAGCAATATCGACTACACCTTCGGAATGACCGACGGCGCTGAAATGGAAAAATTTGCCGGCGAAATGATTAACGCCACGTATGACGGCAAAGTCGTGAAGATAACCGGACGGAACTCAAACTGGGGCACGACCTGCAACATCATGTGCGAGTCGGGCGAAGGTTCAAGCTTCGGCATCGAGTGGGTCTATGTCGATGACCTTGCCGCACCTCCGGACGACGTTAACCTCGAACTCACGGGCGTTATCGTTCCCTACGGCGAGTGGGGCGGCAGACATCTGGTAGTTCTCCCCGAAAACTCAAAGGTCGTTAAATCCGACGGCACACCGTGGGCTTCTGAGCTTAACTACAGCGGCAATATCGACATAACCGTCGATTGGGAGGATATGGACGCACTCAAGGACCTCAGCGACCAGTTCGAGCTTTACACAAACTGCGAATACACCGGAAAAACGGTCAAGATAGACGGCGTGACCATTCTGTATATGGACGGCGAGATCGGTATCCCGAGCGCCGAGGACAAGTTCACATACACAAGCGTCAGCTATCAGCTCCCCGAGGGCGAGGAGTTCCCGCCCCAGAGCTATCATATACAGCTTATCGGCGAGGTGCAGTCGGTCGATGATTACGGCACGCAGGCGATAGTGGTCGATCCCGCAAATATAGCTGTTATAGCGCCATATTCGTATGAAGATTAAAACAAACGCACCCCGCAAGGGTGCGTTTTTCGGCATAAGGGAGAAAGGTCAGATCATGGATAAAAGACAAATTGCCGCAATATTGACAGCGGGCATCATGGTATTCAGCACAGCAGGCTGTACGCTGTATCAGCGCGATGCAACGGACAGTAAGAGCAGTCTGCATTATTATGTCAATGACTTAGATAAGGAAGCCTTCGTTGAAAACTACTACTGGAACGGCACGGAAAGCGGTCTTGCGATAGACATTCCCGATGATATAAACGGAAACCGTATAACCGCGCTTGGCGGCTTTTTCGGCACCGGTGTACCTGCACGGTTCAGTGTAAGCACCGATAAGGGCGCGCAGGAGCTTGGATATTATTACGACCAATACGCTTTTCAAGCCACGGACAAGGAAAACTCGGAGTATAAGGAGCTTGTATTTGATATCGATATCGGCAGCAATGTCGGAAAACTGATGTTTGAAAACGGCTGCCGTATCCGGTATTCGGACGACAACGGCACGAGCATTTATTACGAAGTTGTGTATAACGTGACCTGCTCCGACAAAAACGAGACCTACTACGCAAAAGACGGCAAGCTGTACCTCAGAGCCGACGACAGTCTCGTTGAACTCGACTATCCCGACGGCAATGTAAACGGCGCGATAGTATCGGGTACTATTGCCGAATCGACCGAAGTCCCAGAGATAATGACCTCCGAAATAACTGAGCAGACAACGACTACGGCGGAAACTGCCGCCGATACCACGGTTTCGGGGACAGGAATATCGCTTTCGGAAGGAACTCCCGCCGAGGATATCGGTATGGGAATGTGGCTGGTCGATGTCGCCGATGTAAACGAGCAGTATTACCTGTATTTCGACGGTATGGGCAGCGGCATGAAGGAAAAGCAGGAATATGAGTATTCCGAGCCGTTCACCTACAGTATCGCGGACGGGATAATGACCATAGAATTTGCGAGCACAGAACAGCCGCAGACCGTGCAGGTGACCGACTTCGGAAACGGTTATCTCATGCTGGAATGGGAGTCCGACCGGCATATCGAGTATATGTCGTATCTCGGCGGATTTGACTTTGACTGGTTCGATTACTACACAAACCGGGAGCTGACGGAAATGGCAGCGGCATATCTCTCCAACAACTTTGACGGTATGGTTCTCGGTGATACCTTCAGATACTTTGACGCGGAAGATAACGTAGTCATAGTGCAGGGCGACGGCGAGACCGACGATGTTAAATTTGTTATTGACCGCTTCACCGCAAAGGGTTCGCTATTCATGTACGGCGAGGAATACGCAGTGGATCTTGCAAATATGCAGTACGGCGAAACAATAACGCCAGCGCCGTGGTCGCCCGCGGTGATACAGCGTCAGGTGATGTTTGACGAGGGAAAACCTCTCGGCGTGATGTTCCTCGGAATGCCATATATGTCCGGACCCTACGCGCCCCACGAGCCGATATACAACGGCATATTCCAGAACGCCGGTGCGGTGGACGCTTTCGACTGGATAATGGATCTGCCGGCTGACAGAGTCATAAAGACTGTGCGCGGCAAGGAAATGTATCTGATAGTACCCTTTGATGAGGCTGCCGAGGTGACGGTTTCGGAAATGCTGTATGATGACGAAACATATTCCTCATATCCCGACGAAACGCTGTATCACAGCACTGACGGCGAGCCGTTCATCGTGGTGTGCAATGCCGACCGCAGGCGCAGTGATGTGCTTGTTACTATAAGGGACAGCAGCGGCAATACTTATGAATGGTACCCGGGCGTTGAGATAGAGGATAAGCTTGACGGCGATTACCTCTCGCTGTACGATTTTGAGGAAATTGTTTATGACTTCACCGATTACAGAATGGTGAACGGATATTATACCTCCGAGGACGCGGTGGGGTGATGTATTATGTGGCTTTTGTATTTATTGGCAGGTGTACTGCTTATCGGGGAACTGCTTGTCGCGTTCATATATGTATATGTACTTGTCAGAAGGAAGCTTGACAAGCCCGGTAATAAAAAAAAGCCGCAGGAGCTTCAACAGGAGCAGGCTCATTCGCTGCCGGAGCAGGAATGTCAGTATTATCGAACTTGAAAGCCTTATCCTCAAATTTCAAATCGCTGTTCTGCTATACGGTGTCGGTATTCTGCTGTTCCTGCGGAGTATGCCGCCTGTGCTTTTGTTCCTGCTCCGGCGGTTCGGAAGCACCACCGCGAGAGTTGAACCGTTCGTCGGTATGCTCTACTTTCAGCACGGCATCCTCCGTCCTGCCGCTTATCCTTGTTTCCGAGCTTTCGGCAAGGTCACGCGCAACAGCACCGTCACGGGAATACTTTATGACCCGCTTTCCGCTTGCTTTCAATGCTTTTCCTGCCATATCGCACCTCCTTTCGTGAGTGGATTATGTATTGACTTACTACTTCATAGGTGCTATAATAGTAGAAACGTTTATGGCAATAATTTACATGAAGATATCACGTTCAAACACTCGATCAGGAGGTATGCTGTGTCATATTTATCAATATTGGGAAAAAGCATTTATTACGAAGAATACGGAATCGGGAAAGCCCCTACTCTTGTATATATACACGGCGGACCGGGAGAAAGCTGTCTTACATATACTTATCAGGCTCAGAAACTCGGTGAAACCTTTCATGTCATCAGTTTCGATCAGTATGGTGTTTTCCGTTCTGATGCTGTAGATAATGAACCACTTGACGTGCGAACCCTTGTTAATATGTTAGAACAAATGAGGTCTTCTCTTGGAATAGAGCGTTGGATACCTCTCGGACATTCAATCGGAGGAATGTTTGCTCTCGTCTATGCTCATACATATCAGGATAGCATTGACGGTGTTATATACGACTGTCCGATGTGGAGCGCTTTGCATACTGCAAAAGCTATAGCCGAAGCAACCTTGCCTTGCCTTGAAGAGAATGGTAGGTCGGATCAGATAAAACTGTGCAACGAAATTTTGAATACTGATCTTTCTCCGAGAAAAGCTTTTGAAAAATCGTTAAAAATTGATATGGATGAAACTGTTCAACGATATTGTCATGCCATAGAGACAAGCAGATATAATGACTATATCAACGCATATATACCTGACCCTATGGTAGCAGAAGACTGTTGGGGAAAATATATTGCTTTCACGGAAAAGCTCTTTGAAGCTGAGGACTTCTATATAAACTATCTTCCGTATCTTGCTGAAATATCGAAGCCTCAATTATTGATTGTCGGCGAATATGATATGACTTGCGGGAAATATGAACAGAAGTGGTTTGAAAAAAATGCTCCAGCCGGAAAGTCAGAGGTTATTGCAGACTGCGCACATCTGACTTGGTTTGAACAGCCTGAAAAATATACAGATATAATCAAGACAATGCTTTCTTCTTTTATAGTGTGATTGTTCTATGTAAAACAGCCGCCTTGTTCGCCTTAGCCTTGCGGATAATAGCGATAGTGCCGATAGTTGCGCCTACTGCTGTTGCTGCGATAACGATGATTCTTACTGCCTTTTTCATTCTGTTTTCCTCCTGTTAATCAGTTGTTTTCTGTTTCCTCTAAGCGAGTCGTCATTATGCGGTACTGCGTCTATGACGGCGACAGCTCCGGAGCGCCGTTCGTAGAAGAGATGTACTACATAGACTTCTTTACAGCAAAAGGTCATGATGAAAACGGAAACGAAATTGATCTGCTTGAGGAAAGCATACAGGAGGAATAAAAGTGAAAAAAAAGAAAGCTTACACGGCAGCTCTTGCCGCAATAATGGCTGTATCTTCGTGCAGCTTTCCGGGTGCAGCTCCCTCGGAGACAGTAGCTGAAACTGCCGCAGCGACTACAACAACGGCTGCGTCGGAAGTGAAGACCGCCGACGAAGCAGAGACGGTCACTGAAGCAGCGGTTTCTGAGGAAACGACTACAGTGAAAACTACCATCACCACTGCTGAAACGACTACAGCGGAAACTACTACCACCGCGGCTGAAACGACAGCGACTGCTGAGGAAGTGACAACGGAAGCCGTCACAGAGGAAGCTCAGACTTCCGCGACTACCAAAAAGCCCGGGCTGTTCGATAACATCGGCGTTACGACAACGCTCGCACAGAACGAGGGCATCGACTCCAGCGGCAACAAGTATGTTGACGTTGTTTTCGATGAACTCCCCACGTCCTACGATGAATTTATCGCATTGCCGCAGGCTTCGCTGACCACAGTCTATGACACGGCTGCGATGACGGTACTTGCGCTGTGCTTTTATCCCAGTGACCCGGAGCTGTCAATTAAGATGTACGAGTATGTCAGCGGTCCGAGAACTATCAACAATACCGAGTACAGCTTTATCAAAGACAGATTTATGGACTACGACTATGTGCCGCGCTCTTACTTTACGGGAGCAACTCCCGCCAATGACTACAAACCCTCCGAGCCGTACACTGTGCGGGTAAGCGAGAATCCTTACACTTATGAGAATGACGGATACGCGAAAATGTTCCTTACCTCCGGCGGAGCGGATACGGAACGCTTCGTGATGCTTCGCAAGGGTAAGGACGACAAGTGGTATCTCTGGGAGCAGTTCATTCTTGTCGGGATAAGAGAGCCCAAAAGCAACAGTCCGTGGGCGTAAACAGTCAAAGAAATGGAGAATTTGATGTTCATCTTCTTTGTAACACTACTGCGCTCTTTGGAGCCATAATTTACCATTACATTCACTCCCAAGATTTGTCTTATTTAAAGAATAAAATCGTTTTTTCGCCCCGAGATGTTACAGTTGTGTGAACTCGTCAGGAACACAAGATTTTGTCTAATTCGTATAACCACCTCTGAAACTGCATTGTAAAGCCATTCAACGGAAGGGCATGTCACATCTGACACGCCCTGAATGGTGCTTTAAGCAGCTTTTAAGGATTTACCCCTATCGCAATATTCTCAATATATTTCCGCCTGATTAACAGGTATTTTTGCGGCAATAATCGCCCCGAAAAGCACCATTTGTTATATGCAGTTAAGTTGAACCAAAGGAAGGTAAAAGCGGGATTGACATATTCTCTGTCATGTGATATAATTGTTAATAGATTCGAGGTGATAATATGGAATTTGAACTGAATGAATATCACAGAAATGTTTCTGATAAAGATTTACTTGATGATATTGTTAGGGTTGCAAAAGAATTAGGAAAAGATACACTAACAATAGATGAATACACAAATAATAGAGGAAAGTATCATTGCTCAACGATTACTAAAAGATTTGGCGGTTGGCTAAAGGCTTTACAATTATGTGGACTAAGCCCAAATGAGAGACAGATTAACTCATCTCTTGGCACCTATACTCAAAGTTACATTACCGATGATGAATTAATCGAAGATTTAAAAAAAGTATCATCTAAATTAAACAAACAAACATTGTCTGGTGGAGAGTATGATAAGAACGGGAAATATTCTTCTGCGACGTACTATAAAAGATTTAAGTCTTGGAATAATGCCCTAAAGCAAGCAGGATTAGTTCCATTTGACCACCCATTAGGCGGAAATTATAAAATAAGCGAATATCAGTGTGTTGAGGAAATAGAGCGTGTATGGATAGAACTCGGACGACAACCCACAACGACTGATATAAAGAACGGTGCAAGTAAATACTCTCTCCATGTATTTGAACGCCGCTTCGGCTCTTGGCGAAAAGCACTTGAATTTTTTGTGGCTTACATAAATGGTGAACAAGATGTAGAAAAGCCGATTGAAGAAGAACTGCCACAGCCTGTTGAATATAAGCCGGTTATATCGGTGAATGACAAGCCCAAACATAGCACACACAGAGACATTAATCTTCGGTTGAGATTTAATGTGATGAAACGAGATAATTTCAAATGTTGTATTTGTGGGCGTTCGCCTGCGACAACTCCGGGGCTTGAATTGCATATTGACCATATCAAGCCATGGTCAAAAGGGGGAGAAACAGTTATTGATAACCTACAAACCCTGTGTAGCGACTGTAATTTAGGTAAAAGCAATTTGTGTTAGCGTCCTAACTATATTCCACTCTGCTGCTAATATCAAGTGGTTAGACGAGCGATTTAATTCTTCGATACGGTGGGCTGCTCCCGCCGACGCGATGAAAGGCGAGAGGGACAATGATACTACCGTCTGAATGGAAACATTGACGGCTGCACCACAAGAATGGGCAGAGGGCAGAACCCTATGAGGAAGATTCGCAGACTTCCGGCTTGACCGTTCCCTGCGTCAGGGGTGTTGAGAACAAATATGACAGCAGAGAATGTCGGAACACGGTTTCAAGATAACATATTTTACCCGAAACTGTGAGAATGCCGATATTCGCATAACCATTGCTGATTTACTGGGAAACTATGCCCGAACATAAATTATCTGTCTGTTGTATTTGAAATTGAATATTGATAATGCGTTCCGCCGGAGCGCATTTTTTGTTTGCAGCACGACAGGTTGTGATGCCTGCCGCGCTGTTTTATTTTCAGAAAAGAGGTTGATGTTATGCCGAGAATGTCGAAAAAGCTCAAAGAGGAATGGTCACTGTTTCTGAACGAGCGAGGACGAATGAATTACAATGATCTATGCCGGAAATGCAGAAATAACTGCAAGCAAATCTATCGTGCAGTGTTGATAGACTGTCCGAATTATTACTCTAAGAGAGCCATAAATGCCACCGAGCAAAAGGATGAACGAATCGTTCACCGTTAAGGAGAAAGCGCGATATAATGCGGAACGGAAGGACGTCCAATCCACGGACACCCTTCCGGAGAAATGAGGAAATGTATGAAAAAACTGATTTTCTGAAAAAGTCCAAATCGAGAAAAGCAAGCATATGATTTGAGTACCCAAATCACCATTTTCGGCAATTTTCGTTACTCGTTGCGCCGAAAAATTTTTGCTTGTTGGGGAGGGTCTGTCGGTCAGCCCCTCTGGCTCCTTTGTCGCCACCTCCCCGCGCACGGGGAGACCACCCCAAACCCCTCTGATGATTTTTTGAACAGAAATAACAGGAAGAAAAATGAAAGATCCGATACATAAAAGACTTTATTAACGGAGGATATTTCAATGAAAAAGACAACTTTGAACGAACTCAACGAGATGTACGAGAATGCTCCACAGCGCACTGCTGAGTATGAGATCGACGGTAAAATGTTTATCGTCACGAGTCATTTTGTCGGGAATAAAAATCTCGACAAGGTGCTCTATGATATCGCGTTCCGACGTGCTTGTGAGGAAACTCTGAAAGAGATGTCGGCGTAAATTTTTTCTGATGATCGGCGGGGATAATTTACCGCCCGCCGAAAAAATTTCCGAAAAGGTATTGCTGTGTTCGATGATTTATGTTATAATGGATTCATTGAATGCGGCTGCCTTGAACAACGTTTTGGAGGTAACGAAAATGACAAAGCAGTCGAATTACAACGCAGTAACAGCACGATGCTGTTATGATGCATTTCCAAGAGCCGCACGATGCGGCTTTTTAATAATGCATCAGAATATTATGTAAGGCTTTCGCAGGAAGATGAACGCGCCGGCGAGTCACTCTCGATAGAAAATCAGAAGATGATACTCACGAAATATGTCGCGGAGCAAGGTTGGACTCTCGTTGACATTTATGTCGATGACGGGTATTCTGGAACGGACTTCAACCGTCCGGCAGTCACCCAGCTTTTGGAGGACGCGAAGAACGGAAAGATAAATCTCATCATCTGCAAAGACCTCTCCCGTTTTGGCAGAAATTATATTGAGGTCGGACAGTATGTCGATTATATTTTCCCGACGTATAACATCAGGTTCATCGCGCTCAACGATAACGTTGACACAGCCAATCAAAACAGCGCTGCTATGGATATGATGCCGATAGTTAATATATTTAACGAGTGGCATTGTACACCATTGATGAGATGAAGCAGCTTTTCAAGGCTCTTGAAAATGCTCCCCTCAAGTACAGGGTTTTCGTGACGCTCGCCGTTTACAGCGGTTACCGCCGCGGGGAAATGCTCGGACTGGAGTGGAAGGATATCGACTGGGAAAACAACGTCATCAGTGTCCGCAGGACTTCCAACTACACAAAGCTGCACGGAATGTTCACCGATACTACGAAAACGAAAAAATCACAGCGTTCGACCAAATTTCCCGCAGTCGTTATGAACGTGCTCCGCGAACTGAAAGATGAGCAGGACAAGCAGAGGGAGTTAATGGGAGACAAGTGGGTGGAGAGCGACAGGCTGTTCATTGCCGATGACGGTTCGCCGCTCTTCGTGAACAATCCCTACAAGTGGCTTCAAAAGTTCTGCAAGGATAACGGATTACGCTTCTGCGACATTCACTCTTACCGTCATTTTCACGCTTCTGCCTTAATTTTTGCTGGAGTTGACCCCGTGACCGTGTCCGCCGATTTAGGACATAGCGCCGTAAGTACCACGACCTCAGTGTACTGCCATCTGTTTCAGGAGGCTCAGGCGAGGACGAGCAGTGTGATCTCACAGGTCCTCGATTTCGGAAACGACGGAAAGACCGAGATGAAGCCGGGCGCTTGATGAATAAGTACCAAAAAAAGACCAAGATCGGCTCGGCTGTTCTTTTGACAGGAGTTTGAAGATTTTATACCCGGAATTTGGAAAACCTATGGTCAAAAAAAACATCACGCACTGCGTGATGTTTCCGGAAAAAATCTCAATTTTTTCAAAAAAGTGTGAATTTTTGGTACTTGATTCTCGAAGAATAAAGACCAAAATAAAACCAAATTTTCCTGCTATTCCGCATAACCAAGCCATTCAGCCGCCCACTTGATGACCGGTTTTCCGTTTTGGTCAACAAGTGGGCAACTTTTAGCTTTTTTGACGGTTATGCTTCCT
This sequence comes from Ruminiclostridium sp., assembly GCA_017635095.1. Lineage (GTDB taxonomy): Bacteria > Bacillota > Clostridia > Oscillospirales > Ruminococcaceae > Ruminiclostridium_E. The sequence continues at coordinate 17,776 of JAGBMA010000028.1, forward strand.
TTGCTACTGGAAGCTACGGGATAGCCTGCGTTACGACTTCGCTGATATGCTTGTCATTGTTCTTCAATGTGTGAGCATATATTCCGAGCGTTACATCCGGACGGCTATGACCTGCGCGCTTTGCAATGTCCGGAACACTTATTCCTGCCTGCAACTGTAAGCTGATAGAAGTGTGTCTGAACTGGTGCGGGTGAAATGTCGGCAGCCCGTGTTTCTTTGTGAAGTTCTTGATCCAACTGCGGACGGTATTCGGACATAGATACTCGCCGGGGTGCTGTACCGATGAAAATACTGCTTTCTCGTCAATGTTCCACTCTTTGTTTCTGATTGCACCGAACAGATACTTCTGACGGTATTCCAACAGCATATTCATTATTCCATCGTCCATATACAGGAACCGTTCTCCCGCTGTGGTCTTGCAACCGTCCTCAACGTGTCTGCCTGTCTTGTCGTGAACGAAATGCCTATGAATGTGAATACACTTCTCATCGAAATCCACATCGTCCCAACTCAATGCACACAACTCTCCGATACGGCAACCCATTGAAAGCAGCAGACTGAAAAGCACCTGATATACATAATACTTTTCGTCCGAGAAAAGTGCGGTGTAAAATGCGTTGAGTTCGTCCTCAGTGAGTGCAACCACCGTGTTTTTGTTGCGCTTCGGCGGCATTGTAGCGTCCGCGTAATTTCTCGGAACAATCCCCTCTTTGTACGCGACCTCCATAACATTTCTGATAAACCCGTGGAGATCGTGAACGTAGCTTTTTGATGTTCCCGCCTTGAGAAGTTCAGAATAGGCATTGTTCAAAGCCTTCGGAAGTAAATCCTTCAACTGAATGTGTCCTATGATTGGTTTCAGTTTCTGAAGCTTTACCCGGTAGTTGTATGCCGTAGAGCTTGCGATACACGACTGTTCTTTGCTTTTGACGACATACTCTGCATACTCCGCAAAGGTTATCCGCGAATCGCAGACCGTCTGCTCCTCGACACCCTTCTCGAAGATCGCCGCCTGCTTCTCGGCGTTCTTCCTGTTCCAGCTTTCGCTCTTGCTCTTGTCGTACTTGACGGAGAGATTTTTGAAAATCTGCTTTCCGGTATCAGTATCGCGGTGGTCAAACACCCTGATACGATATGAAGTGATCTTCCCGTCCTTGTTCCTGCGTTCCTGAATGTTCATATCCTCACCCCCATTTTATTCCCGAAGATGACGATATATTTTGACTGTCTTTTCATTTAATCCTGCCTTTCCGACAGCCGAATATTCTATGGAGTATTATACCACAAAATTTCCGGCTTGTCCACTATTTTTTATGTACAGCATTTATGACTAAATGCTTCGGAAATCTTGTGAGCTTATTATACCAAAGAGAATGCGAAAAGTCAAACAACAAAGGGCTTTACAACGCTATTTGCAGAGTAAAGTCCTTTGAAGTTATTTGTAGTATTTTGAAGTTAAATTTTACCCGATTGTGCATATCGCTGCTTTTCTCGAAAGTTACCACAAAATACTAAATGATTATTGTGAGTTTCGTAGAATTTGATTTTTATAAATCCGCTCAATGAGTGGCAGCATATTTTCCTCGAAGAGCGCACATACCACCGAAGTGGTATATAAGTGCGCACTTGGCCTAAAAAAAGCGCAACAGCCCAATATTTTTCGCTTATTCTTTGAAGTTAATCCTTGTAATAGGTATATCCGAGATATTGCTCACACAAAGAATTAATATACTCCTTGTTTTCTCTATCAAGCTTGGGGATATTTTCAAGACTCGCATTTTCGATATCGAAAATAAATGTTCGTTCAAACTGTATCGGCTCACTTTCCAACCCGTTGGGATAGGCTATATTATCATAGCAAACTGTAATGATTGAATTATCGCTCTCAACGGTGTAATGCATTTGTATCATATTATCATATTCTTTTGTCATAGATACTGCATAAATATAAAGAGGTCCTGTGACAGCTTCGTATACTCTGTGATTATCTTCACTTTTTTGAGTCGTCCAAGTTATAGCGCCGTTTGAAAATGCCAACGGATTTTCAAAGTTAGGGTATTTACCCCCATATCCATTTTCGTGAATCCAGTCATCATAGCTGTCATCAGAAGCATCAAGACTAATAACTATATTGTCATCAACGTAACCGAATACTATGTCGTTAATCGTATAATTGTCATATCCTACAGCGGCAAATTTAACACCGGCTTCAGGTATGCCAGTCTTTATTCCATTCATATTCAGAATGTACACGCCGAAGACTCCTGCCACACCTACTGTCAACATAGCTGCGGTTACTGCAATAATCGGTATAAGGCGATTTTTCTTTTTAGCTATATTGGGTTCCATATTATTTATCTCTTCAGCCATAAAAGAATTTTCTTTTGCTGAAATTCCAGCTTTACTCTTTGATAAATTGATCAAGCGCTCGATTTGATCATCTGTCATTACTTCACAATTTATTGGAATCATCTCTCTATTCATAAGAATAACCCCTTTCTGTTAATATACTCTTAACTTTTTCGCGTGTTCGGTGAAGTGTTGTTCTGACATCGGAAGAACTGATCTTCATTAATTCGGATATTTCGTTAATTGACTCACCATAAAAATAAAAACGAATAAATATTTCGCGTTGTTTATCCGTAAGCTTGTCCAGTGAACTTAATATCTCCCGCATTGCTTCTTTGCTTTCTATTTCAGTCACAAAGTCATCTGATGCTGGTTCGTCAATATCCTCAATGCTTAAATTCAGCTTTAACACACGTAATCTACTGATTGTAGCATTTCCGGTTATTGCAGCAAGATACGGCATTAAAGGCTTTTGAGGGTCTATCTTGTCCCTTTCTTTCCAAAGCGCCGCAAATGTGTCTGCTGCAATTTCCTCCGTGTCCTCTGCTGAAAGCAGTCCACCCGAACGTCTGTTTACTATCGAAATAACATATCCACTGTATGTAGAAATTATTTGTTCAAATGCCTTCACGTCTCCTTTGTTTAATTTTTTGATAAGCTTATCTTCCATCGGTGAATTTCTCCTTTCACTTATAAGTACGCAGAAATCAAAAAAATGTTACAATAAATATTAAAAATTTTTCAAATGAATTATATCACATACTCGGTAATGTTTCAACTTTCCTACTCCTATAAAGCATTTCGCGTGACAAATGTGACAGTCGCCCTCAATTCCGCTCTACGAAAGACTTCCTGCTGTCACGCTCACCCGTGACAGCAGCGTGACACCCAGCGACCACCGAGAAACCATACCCGCCGGACACATCACAGGCCGTTATCTTTTGCTAACTACTTGATGAACAACTATCTTCAACTATGAAAGCATTCTCGCCTTTGTTACTTTCTGCGAAATGTAACTACGTTATTTCCTGACGGAAATAACGCAAAGGTACTTTTGACAGTGCGGCAAGCCTTCTATCAAAAGTACCCTTGCGCCAGCGGTTCCTCTGCACCCCTTTGAAGCGCTCCCCTCTGTACTTGTGGGGGAGCGTGGTGTGGCAGGAAGCCACAAAGAAGCTCTCCAAAACGCCGCAAGGACGCGGCGATAAAAGAGAGCTTCTTAATGCACGCCTTTAATAACTGGGGCGGCAGGAACGGCTACCGCTGGAAGTGTGACAGCAGGAGCTGTCACATCGCTGTCACGGACGGGCGTGACAGCGCAAAACCGTGCAACAAACGAAGTTGAGGGCAACTGTCACGTTTGTCACGCTGTCACACGGAATAGATGTACCGTGTACCAATGTACCAAATGCACCATTCGGTGATCGGTACTTTGGGTACGCCGGTACACGGTACGCGGACAGGTGGATCTGTTCATTTTCGGGACGAATCTGGGAAGAAAAACGCTCGTTTTCTTCGCTGTAAGCCGTCCGGAACAGGTAAGCAATATATTATCCCTACCCGATGCAACGGAAGCCATAAATCGCAGATTTTTTATCGGTACAGAAAACGGAGCAAGTGAGATCATCACCTGCTCCGTTTCTGAATATTCAACTGTCTAACTATGATTGTTAGGTCAACTCGTGGTCAACAAACTTACTTTTGGTCAACAGAAAATGCAATATTTCGTTTGAGTATCCTACAAGCAAATCGTGCTATAATGCACTTTCCGACACTTTGCTATATTTGGCAACAAGCGTTGGTCAATTGACCAAGCAAAGACCAAACCCGCATTTACTGCAAAAAGCAAAACCCGCCGAACCGCTCTACAAGCGGCTCGGCGAGCCCTAAAAATTGGTTGCGGAGATAGGACTTGAACCTACGACCTTCGGGTTATGAGGCTACTTCCTATTCCCTAATTCAATTACAAATAGCATTAGATAACCGTAAACAATCGCATTTATAAAAACTGCTCTAATGCCATCTAATGTCAATTAGTGCTTACTTTGGTATGATGAGTGGTATGAAGTTTTAAGATTATCCACCTTGCAAGCAATATTATAATGGCTAGTGCGCTCCACCCAAATAATAAAACTAACGTTATTATAACATAACTTACATTTTCTGTCAATGGTCTGTACGAATGTACAGGCTTTTATTTGTTTATGCAGCATTAAGCATAAGAAGCCTTTGCAAAGTTCGTGCAGTTTAGCGTCTTGCAATTCAGGTGAATCAGAGTTACTATAGCAGCAACAAAAGGAAATAAAGACAGGAGGCTGCATGGTAATGAGGACGCAAACATTCGGAGTAGAGGTTGAAATGACAGGCATCACAAGGAAGGGTGCTGCAAAGGTGGCAGCGGACTTCTTCGGAAGCACAG
>JAGBMA010000227.1 GCA_017635095.1 Ruminiclostridium sp.
ATGGAAGCGCACGGCTACACGGTCAAACGTGGTTTCTACATTTCTGTCAAGGCTCCGGAGCAGGGACGGGCGGTACGGCTGAAAACGCTCGGCGTGGACTACACGGAAAATATGCTCCGACAGCGCATACAGGATTATCTCGACTCCCAGCCAAAGCAGCGGACAATCACGGAGATATATCAGCTGATACTTCGGGATTTCGAGCGCGAGACGCGGAACATCTGTTTTGCGGCAGGAGTAAAAGACAAGACCGAGCTTCTCGTCAAGCAGCTTGCGCTCATAAATTCCGAGCATATCACGGGCATAGGACAAGCTGAGGGACTTCTTGAAAAAACGCAGAAGCGGATAACGGAGCTTGAAACCGAGATCACGGATTTGAGTGCGGAAATACAGCACAAGCAGATCGTGGCTGCCGCCGCCGAACGATTCTTCCGTAAGACCAAGCCTTATCCGGCTTCGCAGAAAAAGGCGGACAAGCTGATACTGAAAAATGCCGGGGTCTCATCTTTGGCTGATGTCTCGGAATACAGCGCAGAAGTGGAATCCGATAACGCACGGCTCGCGGAGATGCAGGCAGAACTTGTGGAACTGAAAAAGCGCGAAGCGCTTCTGCATAACATCATCACGACCTACAACGACCGGGATGACTACATCACCAAGCTCGTCAAGCGGACCCGTGAAAAGCTTTCGGAACAGGAGCAGGCGAGGGTAGCCGAGCTCAAAGCAAAAAAGTATGCGGTCTATACGCCTATCGAGACCAATAATTTTCATGTTGCGAGAGCAAACATAGACTACTATAATGAGAGCTTTGAGCAGAGCGTGTTCGATGTTAGTGCTGATCCCGATAAGATTGGCGAGGTGCTGACAACTATCAGAGATACGGCAAATCTGTATGCCGGCGATGTTATCTGTTTAGACAACGTCGGGTACTATTTGGATTACGACAAGATCTATCGTGTCGATGATTTTATGCAGTCCCGTGCCGAAGCCGAGCGCCAGCGTCAGGAACAAATCGAGCGTGAGCGTCAGGAAGAACTTGCTCGCAAGGAACAGGAGCGCCGTGCCGAAGAAGAACGCCGTCGTAAGCAGGAAGAGCAGGAGCGCAAAAAAGCGGAAGAAAAACAGAAACATCAGTCAGCGCCAAAGAAAAAGAGATCAATTTAAGTGAGAGAGGAAACACAAAACCGGCGACACCACAGAAAAATAGAGGTGCACCGGTAAGGAATGGAGGTCTATTTGAGAAGAAATGAAATAACTACGCCCGTCGCAGCGAATACGGCAGAACCGCCCGTTCAGACGGACAACGTATCAATTTACAGGTTTGGTAAGGCAGTCTATAAGGTTACGGCGCACTTCAACCTTGAATGTACCGAAACCCTCGCCGATGTTGTCGGTAGGCTGATCTTGCAGGATTTGAACGATACGGACAACTAATTGCAATTAAAAGCGGCGGTTTATTGAAATAAAACTTTAAAGCCTTGACAAATTTCTTGCAAAGGTGTATAATAATAGCACAAACCGATAGCCGCCGCTTGTTTGTTGGGAACAGGAGGAAAAATGACAAACAAGATAACGGCACTTTACTGCCGCCTCTCGCAGGACGATATGCTAGCGGGAGAAAGCAACAGCATTACAAATCAAAAGGAAATTCTGCTCAGATACGCAAAAGAAAACGGCTTTGTCAATCCGCAGATCTACGCTGACGACGGTTACAGTGGCACAAACTTTGACCGACCGGACTTTCAGAGAATGAAAACGGACATCGAAAACGGCAAGGTGTCAACAGTCATCGTAAAGGACTTGTCCCGTCTCGGGCGTGAATATTTGCAGACCGGCTATTTCACGGAAATGTTCTTCCCGGAGCATGACGTTCGTTTCATTGCCATTCACGACAATGTGGATTCTCAGCATGGCGACAACGATTTCGCACCGTTCAAGAACCTGCTTAACGAGTTTTACGCTAAAGACGTTTCGCGCAAGGTCAGAGCGGTTTTCAAGGCTAAAGGTCAGTCGGGGAAGCATTTAGCAACCCGTGCGCCATACGGATACAAGAAGTCTGATGAAGACAAAAACGTATGGGTGATCGACGAACCTGCCGCTGAGGTCGTCCGGAAAATCTTTAAGCTCTGCATTGAGGGCTATGGACCGCTTCAAATCGCAAAACGATTGACGGCGGAAGGCATTCCGACACCGTCGGCGCACTTCGCGGAAATGGGAACGAACGGCAGTAACCGGGTAGGTTCCAAGTGGGATCAGCGCTCCGTCCGGGATATACTGGAAAAGGTCGAATATGCCGGGCATACCGCGAATTTCAAGACAACGACAAAGTCGTATAAGTGCAAAAAGCGTATTCTTTTTCCAAAAGAGGACTGGCTGATTTTCGAGAATACCCACGAACCTATCGTTTCGCAGCATGATTTCGACCTTGTTCAGCAGCTTCGCGCCAACAAACGCAAGCCGCAGAGGAGCAATGAGCCTAACCCGTTTTCGGGCATCGTCTTTTGTGCGGATTGCGGCGCAAAGCTGTATCTGAATCGTGGTAAGGGCATTTCGCCAAAGTATGAATCTATGAAATGCGGGACATATTCGCGCCAGTATCACGAATGTACCGTGCATTACATCAGGACTTGTATTCTCAAGGAGATAGTGCTCGGAGAGATAAACAAGCTGCTTGGGAGCGTTCACGACGACGAGGATGGATTTGTTCAATGGTCAATGGAGAAAGCCTCAGCATCGCATCTCGATGAGGTCAAGAAAGCTAAAAAGCTTCTCTCAAAGGACGAGCGCCGCATTGAAGAGCTTGACAGGCTGTTCAAACGACTGTACGAGGATAACGTTCTCGGCAAGATCGACGACGAGCGCTTTTCGCAGATGTCGGCAAGCTACACGGACGAGCAGAAGAAGCTGAAAGAGGAAGTAGCAAAGCTCCGCGCTCTGATTGACGAGAAAGAGCAGAAAAGCAGCGATATATCGCATTTTCTGGAAATCGTCCGCAAGTACGAGCGCGTTTCGGAGCTTACACCGAAGCTAATGCACGAATTTGTAGAGAAGATCGTCGTACACGAAGCCGACAAGTCAAGCGGACACCGTGAACAGGAAGTTGAGATTTACTTCCGCTTCAACGTTTATGTCGCTACGATCACTCTCGACAGCAGAGAATACAAGAAAGCGGCAGCGTGAGAGATCGCGCTGCCAAAGGAAACAGGGGAACTTCTATATGGGAACGGAACTCCCCTCACCACAGTTATTATTTTAGCATAATTTTCTGCTTTTGTCAACAGAAAATACCTTTATATAGAATATTTCAGGATCATTAAGCGGGTCTATCATTATTCTCCAACTACCGACACCATACAGCGCAAAAAATCCATGTTTTTCTTCCCGGATTCGTCCATTATCATCAAAGACACAGACAGCACCAAGCCCAATGACCGGAACGACATTCGCATGACAGCGTGACAAACGTGACAGCACTCCTCAATCCCGGTCTACGAAGAACTTTCCGCTGTCACACTCACCCGTGACAGCAGCGTGACACCGTGACTGTGTGACAGAGCATATTAGATAGCTACTGCTAACTCCTTGCTGAACGACTATCTTCTCCTATGAAAGCACTCTCGCCTTTGTTACTTTCCGCAAAAGTAACGCAAAGGTACTTTTGACAGTGCGGCGAGCCTTCTATCAAAAGTACCCTTGCGCCAGCCGTTCCCTCTGGACTCCATTTAATGCCGCCATTAATAACTGGGGCGGCAGAATCGGCTAACGCCGAACAAGGACAGCGAAAAGCCGCGCAGAGACACGGCTGATGCCGCAGTTACATCGGTAAGACCGGATTTTCCGGAATAATAACCCCCTACAAACCCCCGTATCGCTGAAAAAGCGGTACGGGGTTCATGTATCTTCCGGAGATCACTCCTGATCCATTACAGGCGGGTGGTCTTCATCTGCGTTTGTTACATCAAAGATGAAATGCTTCTCTGTTTTCTCCACACTTCCGTTCCTGCCGTTCGGATAGCCGGTGACGGTAAAATCTATCCGTATCTTTCTTGTATCGTTTCTGTCATCGTATGCGATACGGTATCCGAGATTTGCGCAGTTATCATACTTTGAAGCTATAGACTCTGCATATTCGCGCAGAGGGCGGTTTATCGCCTCATAAGTTTTCGGGTAATCAAAGAACGGATTGGAATTCTTGAACTTAGGGTACTTTATCAGGAAGCCGTTATCATCGTCTCTGTACAGCACTTCCTCGTCCGTGAAATAGTTTATAACTTGAAGAGATTCTTTTATCCATTCCTCGTCGGCGTATGGAACGTCAAATCCGCTGATGTAGTATGCCTGTTCAAAGGGACGGTCATACTCATATTCTTCGCTTATCAGCTTCGGCAGCCGCTGAAGACTCACATTCTCGATATCAAACACAAAGGTCTTCCCGATAACATCGCCGTTTTCGTCGTTTTTTACACCCTCATTCTCTATACCGTCGGGATATGCTGTTACATCGAATGTTACGGTAAGCAGTTTTCCGTCGTTGGTCACATCGTACGACATCTTTAAGTTATTTTCGTACACATCCATAAGTTCCCAGTAGTAGTCGCTTATCGGTGCCTGTACGCGTTTATAGACAGGTTCGTTATTCTCACTTGCGCCGAGGGGATAGCCCTTTACGCCGCCGCCGTTTTCGGTAAGAGTAGCAGAGTTGCCGAAAAACGGATAATGCACACCATAGCCTTCTTCCCTCATGCGTTCGTCCAGCTCATAATCGTCTGTTGCTACACTAATATTGCCGTCAACATAGTCAAAGCGTATCTGGTCTGCATATAGGCGTTCCTGCAGTATATTCAGATATTATGGCTTGCTTTTCTTGTGCGGTGTGTCGTCTCATTTTACTGCCTCCATATTGATGATATATGTTTGTTATACCACTTTTAATGGTTGACAGTATATTTCATAATTATAAATATTGACAAATTCTGTAAAATGAATTATAATAAAAATGTGCATTTCTTTACTAAAAAGTATACTATCAGGAGCTTAGCTATGATAAATATAAATACGCTGAAAGATTTTATAGAAACCGTGCAGGAAAATACAAGACAGGATTTTAATTATTTTTTTCGAGGGCAGTGTAACGAATTTCCACCTGTTCCCAGTGTATTTAGGGACGGCTTTATTGAAAAAGAAGACTACCTTTATCACGAGCTAATTCTTCAATGTCCGGAACACTTTAGTGGATTACCACATTTGGATACATTAGTATTAATGCAACATTATGGGCTGCCCACAAGACTTCTTGATGTGACAACTAATCCGCTTGTTGCGCTATATTTTGCATGCAAAGATTATAGTAATAAACATGATAACCATCCTGGTTATCTGTACATATATGGTGTAGATAATCAGAAGGTGGCATATTCTGATAGTGATAGAGTACTGATGCTTTCGTGTTTGCCTATGTTTTCTTTAAAGGAAAAGAATAAAATGCTCAATATAATTGATGAAAATAAAAGTAATGGTAATATTAAAATAACCAGTAAAAATACTTATCCCGCTGCCGTGGAACGACTATTTCACGAAATAACAAAGGAAGTACCAGCATTTAAACGTGAAATAGATCCATTTGATTTAGTCTCTCCGATTTTTGTTAAGCCGATGAGGTCAAATGCAAGAATTATAAAACAAGACGGCGCATTTATAATCAGCGGTTTATGTGCTGACAAATATGAAGCAGCGAAAAAAATACAATATATGTGTAGCAATACTATTAAGATTAACGAACGGGATAGAATACTTCGAGAACTTGATGATTTTGGAATTAATGAAGCAAGCCTCTTTCCCGAAGTCGATAAGGTGGCAGACTATTTGAAGGCAAAATGTAATCTTATTTCAAATGAACGGTTCATTCTATCAGTGTGATAATAATTATGTTTAGTGCAGGTAAACTTACAATGGATTTGGAAAGTGTTAAGAACCTCTCTTTGAAATTCAGAAAGGCAATAGAAAGCTGTCTCGATAATAGAAGCTTTGAATCAAGTGAATCTATGTATTCATTCCCGAAAAGGTGTTATAAAAATAATCATTCTTTCAGATAGTCTCATAATCCTGTTCGCCTATGGCTACAGTCTTTCTCATTATGAACGCCCCTACCTCAAATTTATTATCATATTATTATACCAAATCTTCACAGTTATTTCAAGCGTTTTATGCTATCTCGTTATTAACGCCAAAAAACATAGCCACTATATGTAAAACATTACTATTTTACTAAAACAGGGGGATGCCGCAGCATACCCCTAAAATTGTGTGAGAATCTTCTTTAAAACGGATAATCATCGTTCGGATCACTTCCGGAACTGCCCGCTGTCACCATTTCCGGCTTCTTGACACTCATTATAACTGTCGCTGTATCGCCGCCGATGAACGCATCCTCAAGCTCAGATGAGACATCTGCTCCGGTATCCGCAGAATCCGAGGAGTCCTCTTCTTCTAAACCATCGTTTAGGTCATATATGGAGAGTCCGCTAGCCGAGAATCCGACACCGCCGTCTTTCTTGGTATATTCCTCAATCTCCGAGATCCCGATAGCATAAAGAGCCTTATCCTTCAGAAACTTTGAAGCTTTTGCCGCAAGTCGTTCGGTATCGTTATCCCAGAATTTGAGAGATACGAAGTCCATAGACTTTTCCTCTTCGTTGAATGTCCGGAGACCTACCGAACACGAAAAGTAGGTTTTACCGGTAGTGGTTTTCTTCAGAGGGTCGTCGAAAATATACACCTTTCCGAAGTAAATACGGCTTTCTTTTGCATTCCCACTCTTATCCTTGTACTTTGTACGGATAATGTTGTTCGAGAAATTAAAATCATAAACCTGAAGTACACCGTCCTTCTGTCTTGCGCACTGGAGTATGAGCTTCTTGCCGTTGAAATCGAAGCTCCTCATTCTCTGAACATTCTTACGGTACTTGTTATCCTTGAAAACAACAGGCTCCGTGTCGATCACGTAATCCTTCTTGTCGCCGTCCCAGCGAGAGTAAGTCACCTCGCCGGAGAAATACTCCTCCTGATCCTGCAGATTGCTGAGAATACCCACAATTATGAGAGCGTTGCCCAGAGTTTTTAACATATTCATCCATCCTTTCTTTATGCTGTTAAGCCTAACCTCGTTGTTCCGCAGATCTCTTCAAAATCCACAAAGAACACATCTTTTGTACAGTTTGCAAACGCTTCTCTGGCATAATCAGACATTCCCATGATCCTTCCGGGAACTTTTGAGATAAAGTCGGCTATGTTAAAGGCGTTATAGTTCTTTGCGGGAGAAAACTCCTGCGAAGCCGCCTCAGCGAACTGCTCCGAATACTTCCTGCCAATTATCTTGGCAAGTCCCGAGCGTTCCATGACCTCTTTGATAGTCTCCCTGACGTCATACACATCTATTGCAAGCAGTTCAAGTATCCTCACGGGAAGTTTTGAGTACTCGGTAAAGATATTACTGCGGACATCATCGATATACTTGTCAATATCCACATCTCCGCGGTGTATCCTCGATACCTTCCCAACATAAAACGGAACTCCTTCATCAGTGCGCTGCGTTCCGCGTACTGTAAGTGAAGAGTCACCGACATCACTTGTAGTTATGCACAGACCGGGCATTACCGTCTTATCCAGACCGTACACCTTTCTGAACTCTTCCGCAATGGACGGAAACTCAAAATACAGCTTTGTAACGAAATTATCCGCTGTAATGCCGCAGAATTCCGACTTTTCACCTTCAAGCAGTTCATCTTCGGCTGCTGTCACTATATCTTTTATAGCATTCTGCGGAATAGGTGTATATGTACCGCCGAGGACGGCAAACACTTTCCTCATGCCCTCATCGCTGCATCTCATAACTACGCTGCACTTGACCTTTCGCTGTGCCAGCTTTTCGGTAATGAAGCTGTCGCGGAGTATAGAGTACTTGTCCGTAAGTCCCGAACCGCCGAGATTGCACCTTGAGCAGATTGTTCCAAGTGTTTCGGAGCTGCAGGTGTAGAGTGTACCGCCGATATTCAGCAGATAGCCGTTTCTTTTCAGTTCCCTGTAAAACTCCTCATTGCCGCCGAGCCAGCTGCTCACAAACTCCTGCTTGTCCATTTCGGTAAATCCGGAAGGCATTCCGATGTTTCGCGTTCTTTTCGGAGAGCTCGGATCAGGCGGTTCACATATTGCGAAAGAGACCTTTCCGTCGTTCTCGCCCATATATCTTACCAGCTTTATCTCATTACTGCGAAGCTCAGTAACCGCGACAAACGAGCTGAGCTCATCAAGTATCCGGTACGCCTCCTCTATGTCCTCTGTTGTCCAGATTTTACTATCCAGAAGATCAGACTGTTTCATTTTTAACCTCCAATTCAAATCATACTTTCCGTTATGCAGCGCTGCCGCGAGCTATCATAATGCACTCGTTGAGCAGGCTGATAGCGTATGTGCCGCGCTCATCACGCTTTTCTTCCTCGATATAATTCACAAATTCCTGTGGTGTTATTCTCTCGTTCACATCTTTTCATATATGACGACACCTTATGCACATACGGTTCGGAATTTCAGTTTGGCTACGGCGGTCACGATTACTACATACAGGAATACAGAGAATACGATCTGAATACCGGCGAAAAGACGCTTGAATACCGGGAGGAAT
>JAGBMA010000228.1 GCA_017635095.1 Ruminiclostridium sp.
TCAACACTGCACTCGTTCAGCTTCTCCAAAACATCATCGGGAGAGAGCAATCCTTTTTCAAGTAATCTCGCCGCAAGCTCAACAGACAGCGTATGACGGTTGACAGCTTCTATGATATTTATAACGATATCGCGGTGCTTGCCCGCATCGGAATACAGTTTGCCGAACATTTCAAACAGACCGTCAATATCGGAAATCTCATTAAGCGAATATGTATAGCCGCAGTCAAAATTGCTTCGTGTGGTAAATATCACTTTGCATTTATACTTCATCACCACATCAAGCAATTCTTCATCGGAAGCGGTTGTATCGAAGTTGTCGATCACTATCAGAGTATCGTCTTTGAGCGAGCGCAGATAACGGTTATGCCGCTTGAACTTTTCATCGTCGCTATCTTCCGGACGGTCATCGGAAAAGTCAATATTAGTGATAAGATTTTTCAGATCGGTGTCGTAGTAGAAATAAAGAATGTTCGTGAAGTCTTTTCTGTAATCCCGCGCAAATGCTTTTACGAACTCGCTCTTACCAATGCCGCCGATACCGTTCACGAACACCTTATTGTTTTCGGACAGAATATCGTGCAGCTCCGCAAGCTCTTTTTTTCTTCCCGAAAAATGCTTGCACGGTGCAGGAATATCGGCACCGAAAATTCGTTCGGAAACGATAGGCGATAAAGCACCGGAAGATGTATGCTTTTCAATGATCTTTGTATCACGGGTAACGAACGGACGCGACATAGCGAATATCAGAATGTTGCAGATGAACTCTACGGCTTCTGATTTACTGTCGCAGGGATAATAACCGAGCAATTCTTTTTGGGAATCATCGGAAATGCTCACATCATTCAGCACAAGATCGTGCAGGGCTTTCGTGAGATTATCATAATCGCTGATACACGGAATTATGGATTTGCTGAAATTCTTCATAAGATTATCTGCTTTATCATCGGCTTTGTAATACTTGATGATAGCAGAGCTTAACGGCTTTAATCCGCGCAGCCAGCGGTTAGATAATCCCGCATTGAAAAAGAACAGATTTGCCCTTGCATAATCGTCAAAGAGAAATTCAAGAAATTCCACTTGATTCAGAGTAGCACTATCTAATATCGTTCTGCACACGGAACTGAAATCGCATCTATCCATTTATCTCACCTCGCTGCAACTATCAACTTATACCATTATAGCACAACAGACATAGAAAATCAATCAAAAGTTATGGGACAAGGAAATGTATTTTTTCAGATTGGAGGATCAATGGTCAGAAATGAACTCACCTTAAGCACCACAAACGAAACCAATGCGTCAGCCGAAATAAAGGTAACTATCCACTTACCGGAAGATGTTTCGGAAGTCGTTAAGCAGCAGAAGATAAATCATCTTTATGATGTATTGAAGCCCAAGCCGCCGAAACATGACAGCACAGACGCAGCATAGTCAAAACCATCGCCCTGTTTCGGGGAGGTGGTACAAGAAATTATAGAATTTGGCACTTTACCACTTGAAATTTTTTGCCGATAGTGCTATACTTATATATGTAAAAAGTATCGTACTATCGGCTAACTTTTATGGAGGCTGATATTATGAAGAAGATCACAGCAATTTATGTACGCCGTTCGGTGAGCGACAAGGACAAGGGCAATAACTCCCTGTCCATTGATTCGCAGAAAGCCGACTGCATACGCTATTTAGAGAACGGAGGTAAATTATCAAAAGACAGCTACCGCATCTATTGTGATGACGGTAAATCAGGAAAGGATATTGCACATCGTCCCGCATTTCAGCAGATGATGACCGACGCGAGAAACGGTCTTATCGACAAAATCATCGTTAAGAAGTATGACCGTTTCAGCCGCAATATGCGCGAGTATCTCAATATCACGGACGAGCTTGACAAGTACGGAGTGGGCGTTATATCGCTCTCCGAGCCATTCAACACGGAAACCAAAGAGGGCAGAATGATGAGGAATAATCTTCTGAACTTTGCGGAATTTGAGCGCGAGACCATAGCCGCGAGAGTTGCGGACGCTTATGTTACAAGGGCAATGGAAACAGGCTTTTATCAGGGCGGCAAGCGTTACTACGGATACGAACCCGAACGCCGCACGATAAACGGTAAGACCGGATCGGTGCTTGTTCCGTCAGACAGAGCGAATGTAATTCAGATTGCCTACGAACTTTATCAGAAGCCCGATGTTTCGCTCAAAGATGTTATCGACTATTTCAGGGAAAACGCGGTTGATACATCTCGCCCGTCATGCTCTCCGGAGCGGGATATATCGGTAATGGACAGATCGCAGCTCAGCAAACTGTTAAGAAGTCCGCTTTACGTTCGCGCAGATGTTGAGATTTACAAGTATCTGTTAAGTAAAGGTTATCACCTTATTGATGATGTTGAAGCTTATGACGGCATTCATGGATTGTTTATCCATAAGCATCAGGAAGGCGGATATTTCATCAAGGTAGGCTATCACGAGGGGCTTGTAAGTTCAGATGTTTGGCTTGCGGTGCAGGATAAAAAGGAACATAATCTCAGGATCCCTAACAACGGCAGTTCAACCAATTCGTGGCTCGTAGGACTTGTAAAGTGCGCTCACTGCGGTTATTCGCTTAATATTCATTACGGTTGGAACGCATCTCATACAAAGCAGTGGAAATACTACCGTGATACCGGAGCTTATAACGCAGCAGGTTGTGTTTCTCGGTCGCTTAAAACCATTCGCCCCGATGATCTTGAAAACATCGTTTATGACGCTATGAAAAAGCGTTTGGAAACCCTCACGATAATGAAGAACGAGCAGGAGCGTCCCGACAACGAAACGGAAAAGCTCAAAGCGGACATAGCGAGAATGGACGGAGAGATCCACAAGTTAATGGACAAGCTCGCGGACGCTGATGAAGTCTTATTCGACTACATTCAGAAGCGCGTAAAGGAACTTCACGCGAGAAAGTCCGAGACCGAGGACAAGCTGAATACCCGTGAGCGCAAAAAGAAAGCTATCGACACTTCTCCGCTTGCGGAGCCGTTAGCACATTGGGACGAATTGACCGTTGATGAAAAGCACGATGTGGCTGTCACGATAATCGACAATATCAAAGTTTCGGACGAAACCGGAGTTGATATTTCGTTCAGTATTTAAAAACAAAAGCCCTCGGCACTTGACCGTTTTCAAGTGCCGAGGCAATAAAAAATCCCCTTTCGGGGGATAGGTAAAATCATTGTTAAGGTGTGAATATGGGCGTGCCAGTTGCAAAGATAACGCCCTTGCCGCCTGTCTTTTCATCGAGGTATCTGCATTTGAGGAAAAGATCGAGTGCTTTCTGTGAAGCCGAGTTGGAAATTCCGGCTACATTCTGCAA
>JAGBMA010000229.1 GCA_017635095.1 Ruminiclostridium sp.
ATTTGAGAGAAAAAGAGCTAGCCACGCCGTCTACTGCGTCAAACCTCCTAACCGGGCGCCAGCCCGGCTTCGTCGGCTTTCCTTGTATCCGACGCAGCTATCTCATTTTCTCTTTTCAAAGCGGTTTTTAGAGGTACCCTTGAGAATTATTGTGCGATTTTCAACTTTAGCAGGTCATACGCATTTTTACAGATATCGCTCCAGTTTGTGTATCGTTGTGAGCTTATCCAGATTATACTGCTCCCTGATGCGGTCGATATATGAGTTAAAAGCGCGGCAAAGATCGGGATGATCGAACTTTATGGTGATATACGGCGCTTTCAGGCGCTGAACCGCAACATCACGCTCCGAAACGATAAGCTTGATATCCTCGAATGCCGTTTCCGGAATTATGCACAGACGGTAATTGGGATAAGTTTCCAGGAAATCTATGATACTCCGGATATGATCTGCATATTCTTTCGGAGTATATGCGGTCGTTATCCCGGGTATATCTGTCCTCGCCGTCCCGCCGAACAGCTCTTCGTCTGCGCTCAGGGGAGCATATTCATATACCGTACCGTTTTCCGCCATCTGTTTCAGCAGTTCGCGGCGCTTTTCCCATATTGCCCGGATATGAGTCAGTCCGGACTTGCCCTCTCCGCTTCGCAGGATCACGGAACGAAGTGTGCTTTCGGGCATCGTTGCAAGTGAAAGAGTATCCGAGATCACCGCTGTCGAGCGCACATCCGGCTCTCCGAGACTTCCGGTATCCCCGGCAAGATGCACCTTTGCAAGCTCGCCGGAATGTTCAAGAAGTTCATCGTAGGCGATCCTGTGCGCAATGAGCTGGTCTGCGCCGGTATCGAAACGGTACATTCCCGACTCGTTTTCGGTCCCGACGGCATTAGACCCCGATATACAGGCATACCCCGGGCAGAGAAACAGCGTAGTGGAAAATCTTTCACCGGCGCGCAGCCTGCAGTAATATGACCTTATCATGCCGGACGGATACAGCGGAAGCCAGCTTTTTATCGCGTCCGCCATCTCGGAAAGATCCCGGTTGATATTGTGTATGATCGAGATCCTTGTTCCGTTCGTGACGCAAAGTATCATGAGCGAAGCCCATTCTGCACGGAAATACGGGTCGCCTGTCATCCATTCCATATTCTGGTCTGAATACAGATACAGCTCTTTTTCACCGCGCCGGAAGACATTGCCGAGGAAGCGTATCACTGCACGTCTCAGCCCGGAAGTTCCGTAATAAGTCGGTATATCCTCTGAGATGATATCTTCATCAGCCGCTTGTTCAAAGGAAAGTGGCGGCTTTACTATATCCGCCGAGAATGATCCGATCTGATCTATAAGCCCCTGCACAAGGGGTGTTTCGTCGGTCCTTTCGGAACTGTACAGCCACTCATATACCGTGTCGGATACGCTTTCCCGGTTTGTCGGCGCTCCGGCTTCCGCTCCGGTCAGCCTTGCGAGAGCGGAGAGCTTTCCTTGTGATGCAGCGCGTTCTGTGAGGGTAGCACAGATATCGCTCATCATTTTCGGATTTGCTTTCGGGGAACGAAGTCCGCTCCGGAAACGACTGATATACGAAGGGTCGATATTAAGCAGTCTCCCCATGCGGATATTTGATAGCCCGGTCAGTTCCATAGCCGCGACGAGCTTTTCTCCGAATGCGCGGTACGGAGTTTTGTCTGCGTGAGACCGAGGCTTTGCCGCATCGGTTTCTTCTCCGTCATAGAGCCACTTTATCAGATGTGCTTTGATCTCATCGGCGGAGCAGCCCATTTCGCACTGTATGATCTCACAAAGCTTATCTGTCATGCCCTTTTCGTCTGACGCCAGATATATGCCGTTCACGAGACGCCATACTGCGGCTCCGTTGATCTTTGGCTTTCTCGCACCGCTTACCATGCGGCTTATATGCGACTTGTCACAGCCCGATATCCTTGCAATATCCGCCGATGATGTTTCCAGCAGTGCCAGAACTTGTTTTACTTTCTCACTGAACATAGCCGATACTTCCGTCCTGTCTTTTTTATGAGTTTATCACAGATCGGCATGAAAATCAATAGGTTGACAATTCATTTGTCATTGTCATTTGCTTGTCACCCGATGAGAGCATAAGATGAAATATATTGTAATAGTTTCATAGAAAGCTGCTTCCTGTTAAAAATGTGCAAAAAACAAGGTACTTTTAACAGTAAGCTTTCCGCAATGTCAAAAGTACCTTGTTGCTTTATGTATCACATGGATACACCTATTGTGTAATGTTGCCCTCTATGTGGTTCCTGCCGTCGGCAGATGTATATGCAAGATCGGGCACCGCGTTCCTCAGCAGCTTTACGGAGATCGTTTCATCACTGCTCAGCGGGTCTTTGAGGTTTCCGCCATAGTCAACGGAGAAATGAACGCTGTTGTTTTCCGGCGAGTACTCAAAGCTTATATCCATCTCGGAATCATCGCTGAAGTCAACTAACGCACTGTTCATGCAAAGTTCCTCCGCGATCGTCAGGAGTTTAAGGTTAAGCTTCTGCGAAAGCATATACCGGCGCGAGAAGCTGTCCACCTCATGTATGAGCGACAGCGCGTCGGAATTGTTATCCTTGAGCTTATAGGTAAATATCCTGAGATGATTTATGAACTGACGGGTCTTGTCTTTTGCGGGTGAAGTGAAGATTTTGCCCGGCTCGCCCTCCTCATAGATCACGCCCTCGTCCATGTAGAACACGCGGTTTGAAACATCTCTCGCGAACTTCATCTCATGTGTTACAATAAGCATCGTCATGCCCTTCTGGGCGAGATTTCTGATGACCGTGAGCACCTCTCCGACCATTGTCGGGTCGAGTGCCGAGGTGGGCTCGTCAAACAGCATTATCTCGGGATCCATTGCTATCGCTCTTGCAATAGCGACACGCTGCTGCTGGCCTCCGGAAAGCTCGGACGGGTAATTGTAAGCTTTAGCCCTGAGTCCTACGGTGTCAAGAAGCACCATTGATCTCTCGTAGGCTTCCTGCCTGCTGCGCTTAAGGAGCTCGGTCTGCGCAAGCATAACGTTTTCGACGACAGTAAGATGTGAAAACAGGTTGAATGACTGGAACACCATTCCAACGCGTCGGCGGAGCCTGCTGTAGTCATATCCCGGGGCGAGAGTGTCCTCGCCGTCGAGCAGTATTTTTCCCTTGTCGGGGATCTCAAGATGATTTATGAGGTTAAGGAGCGTGCTCTTTCCGGTACCCGAGGGACCTATGACCGAGATAACGTCTCCTGTTTTTACGGTACAGCACACATTTTTGAGCGGTGCAGCCTCCTCAAAGCTTTTTGCAAGTCCGTCGATAACGAGAAGCTCCTTATCGCTGCGTGCGGACTTGTTCTCTGTGATGTCGGCTTCTTTGATCTTTATATCCTTGTTGACGCCTTTAAGTCTGCGTGCAGGGTCGATGCTGTTCAATCTTCCGCTTATGAGCTTCATTATCAGAATGAGGAGATTTGAAAGCAGGAAGTAAACGACCGCGGCAGTCAGAAGCGGGAAGAAAGCGTCATATGTGCGGCTCCGTATGATATCCGTCACCTTCGTAAGCTCCATGACCGAGATATACCCTGCAACGGACGTTAGCTTTACCATAGACACAAGCTGTCCGATGTAAACGGGAAGGATATGCTGCATAGCCTGCGGGAGAACGACCTTGACAAAGCCGTGTGCCGGCGTGAAGCCGAGAGCTTTTGCAGCGCGCGCCTGACCGGACGGCACTGCCTCGATGCCGCTCCTGAATATCTCGGAGACATATGCCGCGAAATCAAGCGAGAAACCTATGACGCACACAGCGAAAGCGGATACCTTATCATCGTTGAAGACAAGGTAGTACAGCACCATCAGAAGCACGAGTATCGGTATTCCCTGCACAGCCTTGACATAGAGCTGAGCAAAGGCAATAGCGGCACTGTTCCGGCTCATTCTCATGCGGCAGATCAACGCGCCGAGTACAGTTCCCGCAGCCGCGGAAAACAGAGAGAGCAGAAGTGTTGTCAGCAGACCGCTCAGCACCATTTTCCAGCGTTCTTCATTGATAAAGTTCGTCCTGAAACCGCTGACGAGTTTCTTTGCGAGTATTTCCGCCTTTGAAGCCGTGACCGTTTCGGAGTCGACGCGCTCAATGATGTACATATAGCTTCGGATAACGCTGTTGGTGACGTTGAGCTGTTCAAGCCTTTCGGGGGTTATGTAAAGCGTATCCGCCATGATATCATAGGCGCCGGAAGCAAGACCGGCCAACTGGGTGGGATAGTCCACGCACTCATACTTAGGCTCATAGCCGTATTCAAGGCAGAACCTGTCGGCGAGGTCAACGAACATACCCGTGGGTTGGCTGCCCTTGAAGAAAGTCATCGGGAACCATGTTCCCGGGGTGCATATATGAAGGATACCGTTCTCACCGGAAAATGTATAGTTAAGTGTGGCATCGCCGTCCTCGGGCATATTCAGCCACTTGTCCACAATAAGCTGGAATTCTCCGCTTGTCTTAAGCTTCTCAAGGAACCGGTTGAATTTTTCTCTCAGCTCCCTGCCTTTTTCGTCCTTCCGGGTGCCGAATCCGTAATCTATAACGGTGAGCGGCTCATATACATATGCGAGATCCTGATAGTTCTCGTTTAACATATCGATCTGGGTATAATACGCGGTGGCTGCATCTACCTTGCCGCTTTCGAGAGCTGCAAACATATCCGCGAAATTGTTGTAGTTCTCGATCTTTGAACCGGGTATCATCTGTTCCGGGATCACCGCAAGCTCGGATCCGGTAATAGCGCCTATCTTCAGACCGGGTCGCATTAATGACTCAAGCCCGTTGCGGTTGGGCGTATAGGCATAGTCGGAAGAATCCACTATTACCGAGATGTCCGAATATTTATCTTCCTGACCGGGGAACTGTGTATTCTGGGCTGAGTTCATCATTACCGTGAACTGCGGGTGGTTGCGGAGTATATCTTCCACCTCTTCGGTCGGTGCAAGGAATCCGTCTATCGTTTTGTTTGCAAGAAGAGAGGGAAGCTTTGAAGAATCCTCGGCATAGACGATATTCGCGTCCGGCCATGTCTCCGCCGAAAGGGCGGCAAGCTCCGAGCGCTGTACGGCACCTATGTTCCTGCCGTTGAGGTCGGCGAGGTTTTTCCATTCACCGCGGTCTCCCACCGTATCTGCCGTTCCGATGACCTGCGGAAGAATGATGATCAGCAGGGCGATAAAACATATCGCTATTTTTGCAAGCAGTATCTTCTTTTTTCTTTTCTGTTCCTCTTTCATATATTCTCCTCATTTCTTGTGCCGACGCTTACAGAGCCGCGTATAATGGATCGTCGGTATTGCTCTTGCATTATACCACAAAAAGCGGGGAAAATCAATACGATACGGTAAAATACAGGATATCCGCGACCGTGCACAATAAAAAACAAGCCCGTGCAAACGAGTCTGATACATATATAACTATCCTGTTGTGTGGTCTTATACTCTTTCTTCCTTTGTCGTGTTGCAGAGGGAGCATTTATATAGGCAATACCGCACAAATAGACGCACACACCTTGCTTGCATATTATTCCGTCATCTTGCACAGAAATTCATTGACTTGCGCCGGCAAGCCTGCGTCAAATTTAGGGTACCTCTAAAAACCGCTTTGAAAAGAGAAAATGAGATAGCTGCGTCGGATACAAGGAAAGCCGACGAAGCCGGGCTGGCGCCCGGTTAGGAGGTTTGACGCAGTAGACGGCGTGGATAGCTCTTTTTCTCTCAAA
>JAGBMA010000230.1 GCA_017635095.1 Ruminiclostridium sp.
CTATCCACTTTATGCCGCTTTGTATGCGCGCGTCCTGCGCGCTTTTGGCGGCAATACCACGGCTTCCTGCCGTGACCGTCTACTGCGTCAAACCTCCTAACCGGGCGCCAGCCCGGCTGCGTCGGCTTTCCTTGTATCCGACGCCAGAGCAGGATGCTCTGACTATGCCGCCCCAATAGCGCATGGATGCGCTTTAATCAGCGGCATAAGAGCTATTCTCATTTTCTCTTTTCAAAGCGGTTTTTAGAGGTACCCTTTTGCTTGACACAGCGCCCGATATATGATATAATAGATCTACCCTGACACAAGGATACGTTCCGACTGAAAGGCGAGTCTGAAAGATCACAGCGATATTTGCGGATATTCTGACGGCGTGCAGCTTAACTGCCGCGGAAGATCATTTGCGGATAGCGTTTATATACTGTACTCTCTGAACTCCCGTCTTTGTGTAAGGCGGGAGTTTTTGCTGTGCAGAAAAGGAGGTGTGCGGTGAACAGGCTTACGGAAAAACTTTTCAGCACCCACTCGCTTTCCCTTGACGAGTATGAGGAGCTTATAAACTGCAGGACTCCGGAACTCGCGGGAAAGCTTGCGGAAGAAGCAGTTGCCCTGCGAAAACGCATATACGGCAGTGATGTGTATGTGCGGGGGCTTATCGAGATATCGAGTTACTGCAAAAACGACTGTCTCTACTGCGGTATCAGGCGGAGCAACCGTGAAGCGGAGCGCTACCGGCTAACTCCGGAGGAAATACTTGCCTGCTGTGACGAGGGATACGGACTGGGATTCAGAACGTTTGTGCTCCAGGGCGGTGAAGACGGTTACTTCACCGACGAACTGCTCTGCGGGCTGATACGGGATATCAAGGAACGACACCCGGACTGCGCGGTGACGCTCTCCCTCGGGGAACGGGGATATGACAGCTTCAAGCGGCTTTACGATGCAGGCGCGGACAGATACCTGCTTCGGCACGAGACAGCCGATCCGGCGCATTACGCGAAGCTGCACCCGCCGGAGATGAGTTACGGACACCGTATGAAGTGCCTGAGTGATCTGCGGGATATCGGATATCAGGTGGGCTGCGGATTTATGGTAGGCTCGCCGTACCAGACCGCGCGGGAGCTTGCACACGACCTGAAATTCGTTGAGGAGTTCAAACCGGATATGTGCGGCATAGGACCCTTCGTACCGCATCACAACACCCCGTTCCGGGATATGCCGAAAGGAACGGTGGAGCTTACCTGCTTTCTGCTGTCGGTGATACGGCTGATACACCCGCCGGTGCTCCTGCCGTCAACTACCGCGCTGGGAACGATAGACCCTCTCGGGCGGGAAAAGGGGATAAAAGCGGGAGCAAATGTAGTTATGCCGAACCTGTCGCCTGTGGCGGTAAGGAAGAAGTACGAGCTGTACGACAATAAGATCTGCACCGGCGACGAGTCCGCACAGTGCAGGAACTGCCTTTCCGCGAGAATGGAAAGCATCGGGTACCGCATAGTGGCTGCCCGCGGAGATATCATCAGACAATGAAAAGGAGAAACAACAATGTCACATTACGACCCCAGATCACTGAAAGCCGAGGATTTCATCAATGACGAGGAAATTCAGGCTACGCTGAAATACGCGGAGGAGAACAAGCACAACACCGCTCTTATCGACGAGATACTCGAAAAGGCGCGTCCGAAGAAGAAAGGCAACGGTTATGTCTGTACCGGGCTCACCCACCGTGAAGCCTCAGTGCTGCTTGCCTGCGACCTGCCGGACAAGATAGAGCAGATGTACGAAGTAGCGGAGGACATCAAGCTCAAGTACTACGGCAACCGTATAGTTCTGTTCGCTCCGCTCTACCTGTCGAATTACTGCGTGAACGGCTGTCTTTACTGCCCGTACCACATGAAGAACAAGCATATCCCGCGCCGCAAGCTGACGCAGGAGGAAGTCGCGGCGGAGGTCATCGCGCTCCAGGATATGGGACACAAGCGCCTTGCGATAGAAGCGGGAGAGGATCCTGTGAACAACCCTATCGAGTACATTCTCGACTGCATAAACACGATCTACAGCATCAAGCACAAGAACGGCGCTATCCGCCGCGTCAACGTCAATATCGCGGCTACGACAGTCGAGAATTATAAAAAGCTCCACGACGCGGGGATAGGCACATATATCCTGTTCCAGGAGACTTACCACAAGGAAAGCTACGAGCGGCTGCACCCGACAGGACCCAAACACGACTACGCATATCATACCGAGGCGATGGACAGAGCGATGGACGGCGGTATCGACGATGTGGGACTCGGTGTGCTGTTCGGACTTGAACTGTACAAGTACGAGTTTGCGGGGCTTATAATGCACGCGGAGCATCTTGAAGCAGTCCACGGCGTAGGCCCCCACACGATAAGCGTTCCCCGCGTGAAGCGCGCCGACGACATCGACCCGGAGGAGTTCGACAACTCTATCTCCGACGATATCTTCGAGAAGATAACCGCCTGCATTCGTCTTGCAGTTCCCTACACGGGCATGATCGTCTCAACCCGTGAGACCGAGGAAGTCCGCTCAAAGATGCTGCGCCTCGGCATCTCCCAGGTCAGCGGCGGTTCCCGTACATCTGTGGGCGGCTACACCGAGGAAGAACGTCCCCACGATACCGAGCAGTTCGATGTATCCGACCAGCGCACCCTCGACGAAGTAGTCCGTTGGCTCATGGAGAACGGACATATCCCGTCATTCTGCACCGCCTGCTACCGCGAGGGCCGTACCGGCGACCGCTTTATGTCACTTTGCAAGAGCGGCCAGATACTCAACTGCTGTCACCCCAACGCGCTGATGACATTGACAGAGTACCTTGTGGATTACGCGGCACCGGAGACCCGGGACATCGGCTATGCGCTCATCGGAAAAGAGCTGGAGAAGATACCTAATCCGAAAGTAAAGAGCATTGCGACACAGAATATCGCGGACATCAAGAACAGCAACCGCCGCGATTTCAGATTTTAAGGAGAGAATATGGGACTCAACGATACACCCTCGGGAGAGAGGCTGCACATAGGGTTCTTCGGTATGCGCAACGCCGGCAAATCCAGCCTTGTCAACGCAGTCACAGGACAGGAACTTGCCGTAGTCTCCGATGTCGCGGGGACCACCACCGACCCTGTGAAGAAAGCAATGGAGCTGCTGCCGCTGGGACCGGTGATGATAATTGACACTCCCGGTATCGACGATGAGGGGCAGCTCGGAGAACTGCGCGTCCGCAAGACAAAGGAGACCCTTGCGCATACCGACATAGCCGTACTTGTCACCGACGCGCGGCGGGGAATGCCGGAGCCTGCAAACGAGCTGGCGGGAATGCTCGCCGAACGTAAGATCCCGTACATCATCGCCCGTAACAAGTGCGATCTGCTGTACAGTATCCCGCCCGCAAATGACGGCGAGATATATGTGAGCGCACTCAGGGGGACGGGCATAAACGAACTGAAAGAGATGCTTGGCAGGTTTGCCGGGGAAAAGAAAGAAAAGCCGATAGCTGCCGATCTGCTGTCGGAGGGCGGAACCGCGGTGCTGGTGGTGCCGATAGACAAGGCTGCTCCGAAAGGCAGACTTATACTCCCCCAGCAGCAGGTGATACGGGATCTTCTCGATCACGGAATGACCGCGTTCGTCTGTCGTGACAGCGAGCTTTCCGATACGCTGAAAAGGCTGTCCGCACCGCCCGATATCGTCATAACCGATTCGCAGGTTTTCGGAAAAGTATCAAAGGCAGTTCCCGCCGATATTCCCCTCACATCTTTCTCGATACTTATGGCGAGACACAAGGGATCTCTCGATATTGCAGTCCGTGGCGCGGCGACGCTCGACAAGCTGAAAGACGGCGACGCGGTGCTGATATCTGAGGGCTGCACCCACCACCGCCAGTGCGAAGATATCGGCACGGTGAAGCTCCCGAACTGGATAAGCGGGTACACCGGGAAGAAGCTGAGATTCGAGTTCTCGTCCGGCGGGACGTTTCCCGACGATCTCACCGGATACGCGCTCGTTGTGCATTGCGGGGGCTGCACGCTGAATGAGAAAGAGATGAACTCGCGAATGGAGCGTGCGCTGTCGCAGAACGTTCCGATAACGAACTACGGCATCGCTGTCGCGCATATTCACGGGATCCTGCAAAGAAGCATTGCGCCGATACCCGGAACAGCCGACCTGCTGAAATGAATACAAAAAGACCCGGGAATGGCTCTGTCGGCTGTTCCCGGGTCTTTTATGCCCTTGACAATATGGTATAAAAGTGATAGAATGTACCGGAACATATATGGGTACCTCTAAAAACCGCTTTGAAAAGAGAAAATGAGATAGCTGCGTCGGATACAAGGAAAGCCGACGAAGCCGGGCTGGCGCCCGGTTAGGAGGTTTGACGCAGTAGACGGCGTGGATAGCTCTTTTTCTCTCAAA
>JAGBMA010000231.1 GCA_017635095.1 Ruminiclostridium sp.
CGATTTACCCGACAGTTTCTACTAAACAATAAGATACAGCAGACTCATAACAATCGGGTCTGCTGTTTTTATAAGTTGTGCAGAAACTGTCCCGCTCAGCGCGGCAGCTACTAAAGTTTTTTTGGAAAGAGAGAGGGGTCGAGGGGCGAGAGAAAAGCCTTTTTTTACAAAAAAAGGTTTTCTCTCTCCCCCGCGGGGTGTGGGGCAGAGCCCCACAAGCGCGTCCGCAGACGCGCTGAGGGTGCAGGGCGGAGCCCTGCCGGGGTGTGGGGCAGAGCCCCACAAGCGCGTTAAGCGGTGAGTGATGAGATGTATCTGACGGCTTCGGTGGCAGCAACAGCACCGTCGGCAGCAGCCGTGACGAGCTGGCGCACAGACTTGGTGCGGTTGTCACCGGCAGCAAAGATGCCGGGAGCGTTGGTGATGCAGTCCTCACCGGCTGCAACATATCCTGCGTCATCAAGCTTTATTATCTCGGCAAAGTTCTGGTTCTCGGGAATGCGTCCGACTGCAACAAAAAGCCCGTTCACTTCAAGCGTGCTGACGCCGCCGTCCTTGTCGGTGACTTCGATGCTCGTGAGACGCTTGTCCGCGTTGAGCTTCGTTATCGTGCTGTTGTACACAAATTTCACGTTGTCACGCTGTTTCAGAGCGGATACCGTGGATTCGTCTCCCCTGAACGCGTCACGGCGGTGTATCACATATACCGTCTCCGCAAGATCCGCAAGATAGAGCGCGTCCTCAAGTGCAGTATTTCCGCCGCCGACCACAGCAACTACCTTCTTCCTGTAGAATGCGCCGTCACAGGTCGCGCAGTACGAAACTCCCCTGCCAACGAGATCGGCTTCGTTCGGCAGTCCGAGCTTGCGGTTTTCGGAACCCGTCGCGATGATAACAGCCTTGCCTTCGTACTCGTTCTCCGTGGTAACAACAGTCTTTGTGCCGCCGTTGTCCCTGATGCCCACAGCTTTCTCATAAACGAATTCCGCACCGAGCTCCTGAGCCTGCTCATAGACCTTGGTGGCGAAAACAAATCCCGAAACGTGGGGAACCGCAGGATAGTTCTCTATATCCGGTGTGTTGATTATCTGACCGCCGTAGCTGAGCGCTTCGAGCACAAGGACGCTCTTTGAAGCGCGGCGGGCGTATATTGCAGCGGTAAGTCCCGCAGGACCGGCGCCGATGATTATTATATCGTACATAGTCTGTCCTTTCAGATAAGCTTCAGGATCTCAGCCTTCGGCTTCAGTCCGACACTTCTCTTGTCCTCTTTGCCGTCCCTGAATACAACAAGGCAGGGTATGGAGGAGACGTTATATTCGTATGCAAGGTCGTCCTGCTCGTCAATATTGATCGAGACGATCTTAACGTCGTCGCGTTCTGCGGCTATCTGGTCAAGCGTAGGCTTGAGCATCTGGCAGGGACCACACCAATCCGCGTTGAAATCCGCGATAACGGGCTTATCCGCCTTGAGCACCTCGCTCTCGAATGTGTCCTTTGTTACTTCAATATTGTTCATAGGTTTTTCCTCCTGTTACATTTGCATTTCTACGTTTGCAAGCAGCTTCGCTATCAGCTTATAAAGCGTCTGCGATTCTTCCCCGCTGAGCCCGATGCAGCCGCACATTTCGTCATGCACACGAAGCGCGGCTTCTTTGAGCTCATCACCTTTTTCGGTGATCGCAACAGTCAGATTGCGCTCATCTGACTGTGAACGGGTGCGTGTGATATAGCCTTTGGCTTCGAGCTTTTTCAGTATCGGTGTCAGCGTGCTCGGGTCAAGCATCAGCGTTTTGCCGAGCTCCTTGACATTCGAGCGCCCCTGCTCCCAGAAGAACATCATCACAACATACTGTGTATAAGTGAGGTCAAGCTCTTCGAGGAGCGCACCGTACTTGCGCGTCAGCTCTTTTGAGCAGAGATATATCGGGAAGCAGAGCTGGTTTCTCAGCCGCAGGGCTTCGTATCTCTCCTGCATCACATAAGCGCTGCGATATCAGCGTCCATATCTTCGGGCTTGAAAGTGGGATCGTAGCGTTTTACAACATTTCCGTCCTTATCTACGAGGAATTTAGTGAAATTCCACTTGATATCGTTCGGCTTCTTGCAGGTAGTGCTTATCGCCTGTACCGCCTTCATTGCTGCCTTGTTCTTAATACCGACGATCTCCTCGTCCGGCTGCTGCTCTTTAAGATAGGTATAGAGCGGGAGCTCGTTCTCGCCGTTGACATCTATCTTCATCATCTGGTCGAACTGTGTCTGATACTTTCCTGTGCAGAACTCATGGATCTCATCATCGGTACCGGGTGCCTGATGGCCGAACTGGTTGCAGGGGAAATCGAGGACTTCAAATCCCTTGTCATGGTACTTTTCATAAAGCTTCTCGATACCTTCATACTGAGGGGTGAACCCACAGCCGGTAGCTGTATTTACTACGAGGGAAACTTTGCCTTTGAGAGATGCGAGATCAAGCTCTTCGCCTTTTCTTGTTTTTACTTTGAAATCATATGCCGACATGGTGAATACCTCCTGTTGATGCTTACGGAAACGGTTTACAGCAATATTATGCTTCATCGCTCCCGAATTATTATTTTGTTCACAAATTGATTGTACCACATTTAATTGCATTTGTCAAGAGTTTTTTCAAAAATTTTAGGCAAGTCAAGGAATTTCGGTCCAAGATGACGGAATATTATGCAAGCAAGGTTCGTGCGTCTGTTTGCGCGGTATTGCCTTTAGGGAACCTCTAAAAAAGTCCGGGAACAGCATATCGCAGCTCCCGGATACGTTACTTGCCGTTAAGCATATACTCCAGCGAATCTGTCAGGGCTATGACGCTGGCATTGATTATATCCCTGCTCGCCCCCATTGTGGTCCATGTATTCTCGCCGTCTGTGCTCTCTATGAGAACGCGTGTGATAGCCGCAGTACTGTCGTTCGATGTGACGACACGCACCTTGAAGTCTATCAGGTGCATCTTTCTGAGCTGGGGGTAGAACACTTCAAGAGCCTTTCTGAGCGCCTTATCTATCGCATTTACCGGGCCATCGCCCTCATCTGCGGTGATCTCGTACTTATCGCCGACCTTTACCTTGACGAGAGCATTTGCCTTTTCGGTAAAGGACTGGCCGTCGAGACTGTCCATAGATGAGATTATGCGGTAATGGTCGATCTCGAAATGGGGCGTGAACCTGCCGAGCTCTTTCATCACCAGAAGCTCGAAGCTTGCCTCCGCAGCCTCAAACTGGAAGCCCGCGTGCTCAAGCTCCTTCATTTTCTCCGTGATAGCGATAGTCTCGCTGCTGGACTTTGTCAGCGACCCATCAAAACTGCGGACGCGTGGGAGTATCGAGGAGCGCCCCGAGACCTCGCTAACTATGAACCCGCGCTTTCCGCCCACGAGTTTCGGGTCGATATGCTCGTAAGTCCTCGGCTCTTTCGCCACTCCGTCGGCGTGCATACCGCCTTTGTGCGCAAAAGCGGACTTACCCACATACGGCAGATTTATGGGCAGTCTCACGTTCGTGACCTCGCTTATGAACCGCGCCGTCTTTGTAAGGAGAGCAAGTCTGTCCGGGCTCACCACGTTATAGCCGAGCTTTATCTGAAGATCCGGAATGACCGTGGAAAGCGCGGCGTTCCCGCATCGTTCGCCTATCCCCGTGAATGTCCCCTGAACATGGAGAGCGCCGGATCTTACCGCCGAGACCGTGTTTGCCGCAGCACACCCCGTATCGTTGTGACAGTGTATGCCGATAGTGGTCTTGATCGTCTTGCCGACTGTCTTTACGATCTTCGCGATCTCGTCGGGGAAACAGCCCCCGTTGGTATCGCAGAGAATAACAGCCTTTGCACCGGCTTTCTCCGCCGCCCTCACCACGTCCAGCGCATATTCCGGACGGGATTTGTAACCGTCAAAGAAGTGCTCGGCATCGAAGAATACCGAACGCCCGTTGGCACGGAGAAAATTTATGGTCTTGCTTATCATGCTGAGGTTTTCTTCGAGCGATGTTCCTAAAATGCAGTCAACGTGAAGATCCCACGCCTTTCCGAATACGACCACATGATCCGTCCCGGCTGCAAGAAGAGCACGGAGACCTTCATCGTCCTCCGGAGCGGTATCCTTCCGCACCGTAGAACCGAATGCGGCAAGTTTAGCCGTTGTGAAATGCATTTTGGAAGCCTTTTCGAAAAACTCCGCGTCCTTCGGATTGGAATAAGGGTTTCCCGCTTCTATATAGCTCACTCCGAATTTGTCGAGCACCTCCGCGATCTTGAGCTTGTCCGAAACGGAAAAGCTTATATTCTCGCCCTGTGCGCCGTCCCGGAGCGTTGAATCGAGTATCTCCACCTTTTTCATAATATCATCTCCATTCACTATACTACCATATATTACAGGATTTGTCAAATGAAGGGTGGGGAGACTTGACGCAGCAGTTGGCGCAAGCAGCTCTTTTTCTCTCAAATGGGTTTTTAGAGGTTCCCTGAAGTGAGCTGTTTTCGCTGCATATCCGATATCCGCTCACCAACGCCGGATCAGCCCGATGCGCCGAGCTTTCAAAAGGAAAGTATTGCAAAAACAAGTAATATGTGATATAATTAGGAAGGCAGGCTTTATCCGCAGGGACAGTGGATCTGTCAAGTGGGTGTATATCGGCAGCAGGTGTGCGAACTGCGGAGTTCTCGGCTCCTTCCTTGATTGGAAGATCGACTATGAGCCGACAGACGAACCAGAGAATAATATTTTGAATGGTAACATACGACGAAAAGCATAGGGCTGTTATTGAAAGCGGTATTGAGAATATAAGAAAATCACTGTTTGAGGAAGATATTTATTATGTCAGGCAAGTACTTTTCTGCCTTGATTGGTATTTAGATCCGTTTTATAAAAACAATTTGCCTTATAAGAATGAAATATACGATTTATTACAGGAACTTGTAGTATCAAGCAATAACGATGACATTATCGAGGATTGCCTACAGCTTATCGGGTATTACTGCAATGATTTATCATACCTTGAAGAGAATTTTGATAAAATAAAAGATAGTATGAAGCAGGAAGTAATGCGTGTTTTAGAAGATAATAGAATTACATTAAGTTACTATGATATTGTCTCTATGAATAATACCTGTATTATATTCAAAGCAGGAAATCAAATAGTATATTCCGAATGTGCAAACAGAGACAGCAGATATTCAGAAAAATGTATCGGAGTACGAAACGCACTTGCAGACCCGCCGTATGTCGAGTTCTTCACCGGCAACGGCAATATACGAGTGGTGTTCGATAAGACCGGAATACTTGAAAAGAAGAAAAATCAGCGGGATTTTGCTCAGTTTCACATAGACATACATAAGTACGGTTATACCACATTTGACCTTAGCTGAGGTGCCGGATATGGATAAAAACATACTTATTGCAGAAATACTGTATATCATCTTCGTGCATTATAAAGGTCTCGGCAGACACTACAAGACCGGAAAGCTGAAAAAAGAAATGTATGAGTGCATGATAACCGCAAAACTGCTGTATAAGGACTCTCTTTCTGCTGAGAACATTCAGCAGATACGCAAAATGCTTGTTATCTGCGGACAATACACAACGACAGACACAAACGGCATCAGTCTTGGTGACCTGACAGGCGGCGCTGTTGAAATACAAGAACCTGCCGACAGGATATGTGAGATCATAGGAAAAGTGATCTCTGAAAGTTCCGGTTTTTTCGTCCGCGACAAAATATCTCTGTATCTGCACGCTCTTCACAATCTTCCCCTTGCTTATGTATCGGATAATGTGAATTATCTCAGAAATCATATCAAACGAATGCGTTCCGACGAAGCGCTGAAATATTGCAATGAATGGCTTGACAGGATCAAGACTGTCCGAGGAAATGAAAAGCCCGAAGATCGGATTTAACGGTCCGGTCTTCGGGCTTTTAACGATTATATGTTAACTGAATAAGTTCTTTTCTTCCAATGTTTTGCAATAACTGCAAACAACGGCTTTGTCACAAGATCGTATATCAGGAATATACCAAAGCTTATAAGATACATTATGATCGTGCAGCCCAAAATATGTGCCGTGAGAAGCGCAGCGTTTTCCTGTACAAACTGCTCGACGCCGCAGTATTCAAGCAGGTTCATGTGAATGAGATATGCCGGGAATGACGCGACAGCGAGCTTGTTTATCACCTTGCTGCTGCCGATGTTTATGTTCCGGAATATCAGGAATACGAGAACAGCCTCTATTATAACAAGAGGGTGCTCGTAATTGTATGCAGTAGTGTCAAAGATCGCTCTGCCGGTAATTGACTTGTCAAGAAATGTCAGTCCGAAGATCGCCGCAACTGTCAGCGCAAGCAGAAGCACCAGCTTGCCCGTACCTGTTTTCTTTCCTTTTTCTTCACAGTCTTTCAGATAACAGCCAATGAGATATACAAGTACAAAATTGACTATCGTATATCCTGATTGCGAGCCAAAGAGCCCTATGGTGCTTGCACCGTAAATATCGTTCTGATAGTAATACTGAACGATATCGACAATTACGGCATATACCGAAAACAAGCCTGTCAATATCAGTAACAGATTTTTTTTGCCGGAGTCGTTCAGATGCGACCATACAAGGTTTATGTACGGTGAGATCAGGTACAGCGCGATATACACAAATATGAACCAATAGCTCGGCGTAAAGTATTCAAGAACAGTCTCAAAGTCAAGACCGCTGCCCTTCGGAAGTTCCTTTATCAGACAGAAAGCAAGCTCAATAATAATAAGCTGAGCGATAAGCTCCACAGGCTTTAGGAAGTCTCTTTTCATTGAATCCCGCATAAAATAGCCGGAGATAAGCACATAAAGGTTTACGGCGCAGATAGATAACGACTCGAAGAACGTCAAGATACCCTGATTTATGCTGCCGTCGTTCACAGCCGCAAACCCGCCGCCTATATTCGGATTGTTGTAATGAAGTATGATCACCCCACACGCTGCGATGATACGCAGTAATTCTATATTTGATTGTCTTTTAGCTCTGTCAGCCACAATATACGCCCCTTCACCAAATCATGATTTAAGGTCTTCCCATTGACCTATATGGTCTTGGTTACCTTTATCATTATATCACAGAAGGTAAAAATAATCAATTCTAAAAATCCTGTCAGTCTCACCCGAAATTCTCCGGTATCCGGTAGTATTATCAGTTCAAATCGCGTACTTTTCCGACTTATGTTCAAAAAGTCAGGGCTTGTGAGCGAAATGTCAAAATCTTTCCGGAAAGCCAAAAAGCCGTATGCCCTTTGTTTAAGGCAGTTCAGAGAAATGAATAGTCCGCAAATCTGACTTAGTGGTTCAATTTGCAGACTTTTACCAAGTATATCCTAACTCTGAACAGCAAAGAAGAAAATACCGTATAGCAGATAACTGCCATACTGTTTCGCGCCCGCCGTCGCGGGCTGTGATCGCATAACAAAAGGTATATCCGTACTCCGGACAGCGAGGGCGGCGGACGCGCCGCAGCGAATCGCTTCGCGTTCTTTTTTCAGAGCATTGGCTGGGTAACAAAAAAGTATATCCCCAAATAGGACAGCGAGAAAGAAAAATATCCCGCCTCAGGTAAAACCCGAGACGGGATTCGGTGGCGCCGTCGCGGGCTGTGATCGCATTACAAAAAGTATATCTGAACTCCGGGCAGCGAGGCAGAAAAATATCCCGCCTCAGATAGACCCGAGACGGGATTCGGTGGCGCCGTCGCGCCTGTCTCTGCCGAACGCTTTAGATTTCAGGGTAAAACAAAGCCCCCGGCAAGAAGTATCTTGCGGAGGCTTTTTTACGGTGGCGCCGTCGCGCCCTGGCACGCCATGAAGGATTCGAACCTTCGACCTACCGCTTAGAAGGCGGTTGCTCTATCCAGCTGAGCTAATGGCGCATATTGTATAAAAATGGAGCGGGTGATGGGAATCGAACCCACGTGTTCAGCTTGGAAGGCTGACATTCTACCATTGAACTACACCCGCATATTTAATGCTTTATAATGATAACACAAAAAACTCACTTTGTCAAGCATTTTTTTCAAAAAACAGTATTTTTTTGCAAATATCAGGATCTCCGTGCTGCTTTACGCGGTGGTATCTGTTGAAAACGGATCTCCCTGCCGGAACGAAGGCTCTCTGCATACACAGAGAGCCCGGATATTTGCATCGTTAAAATCAACTGCGGCGACGGTCGAGCCCGGCGAGGATATCGTCTATATTGTAGGGCGCACCGCTTTCGCTGTCCTCACGGAGCAGCGAATCCAACCGAGGGATAGAGGTGGTGGTATTTGTGCTCCTGTTCGGGGTGTACTGGCGTACAGTTTCTTCCTGAACGGGCTGAGGAGCCGTTTTTTGAGACAAGGGGCGCTGGATACGGCGGGACTGAGAAGAAGGTGCGCTGAGCTGAGGGCGCGGAGGACGGATACCGGAGGGCTGTTGGAGCGACGCAGCTCTTGCGGCTGCACCGGACAGATCGGACGTTCTCTTCTTAGAAAGCTCATCGAGGACTGTGGTCTTTGCAAGATCGGAGGTCTTGCGGGCTGCGGCGCTTATGCTTCTTTCGCTGCGCTCAAATTCTTTCTCCGCCTGTATTGCAGCTCCGCGGGTCTTCTGGATATCCTTGACGATCTGGGAGCGGACTTTCTTCATATCTTCGAGCTCATGCTCGGCTTTCGTAGCTTCGATAGCTTCATTGAGCTTCTTTGAGGAGAGCGGCATGGTCACACGGGGAGCCGACTGCTGAGGACGCCGGGTAGGAGTGGTGAAAAGCGGCGACTGCTGCTGAGCCGCCTGCTGGCGTGCAGCTATCTCGGCGTAGTCTCCGCGCATTTCCTGAGCAGGCTTGCGGGCGGGATTAGTCTCGCTGATCCCGGTATCATAGATACCGATGCTGTTATCGAGCGAGGCGTTCCGATAGGCTCGCGCCGCCTCGGCAGTCCCTCTGCGCTCGCGCGGGAGCTTATCCGCGGAATGGCTGTAGGTGGGGACTTCGTACTGTTTCTTTATAGTCTCGATCTCGGGCTGAGGCATTATCTTTCCGGCAAACTTCAC
The DNA here is from genome assembly GCA_017635095.1 of Ruminiclostridium sp. Taxonomy (GTDB): domain Bacteria; phylum Bacillota; class Clostridia; order Oscillospirales; family Ruminococcaceae; genus Ruminiclostridium_E. The sequence continues at coordinate 9,078 of JAGBMA010000231.1, forward strand.
GATCTCAAGGATAATGATGATGATGCTCGGAACGATAGCGACCATGAGCATTCCGAAAGGCGATGTGGCAAAAGTTATCAGTCCCCCGAGAAAGTCGGAGTAACTCATTCCCTTTGCGACCACCTGGCTCTGTGAAAGCGTGATCTCGGCGTTGTTCTCAGTGATGACACTGAAGCTGTAAACGCCGTCGTAGAGGTTGCTCGTAAGGACCTGGGCAAGGGCGGGCTTGCCGTTCTCAAGGGTGAAGATGACTATATTGGTGGGCTGGATCTCGGCGTTGGGTACTTTGCTTGCGATCACGGCGGTTCCGTTGTGAAGAAAGCCGAAAGCGTCGGTTTTCACGAGATAGACATTAGATCCGAAAACGTTCGGCGCCCCGTCTCCGCCGGCATAGACCGCGGCAGTAACGCCGAGAAATATTGCAAGAACAAAGAATAACCCGCATATCACAAGCAGGATTATCTGGAAAGCTCTATTTTTAAGGCTCATCTTAAAGACCTCTCTGTATTTATATATTATAATGGTGCAAAAACATACTATACAAATATATAATATCACAAAATACGACGTTTTGCAATACTTTTTTACAACATTTACCGAATTTTTCCCGAACACGGCACAAGATGTAGTATATGCGCAATAAAATGAGCCGCAAGGTCAAAAAGTTGCGAAAAATACTTGACAATCGGGGAGAATTGTGGTAGAATATTCTTACCTCGAAAAGGGGTCTATTTTTTTGTGCGGTTTTACGGAAGCAGTGCCGCACGTTCCCCTGCCGTGTCCACAAGGGGCGCGGACGCTTGAACGTACCTGCAGGGATATGTGTCCCGCAGCCCGCTGAAGCTGCGAGGGAGGCTTAACCGCTCATCCGAACGGTAATAAAACAGGAGGTGCCAAAATGGCCGGAACGAGAAACAAGATCACGCTCGCGTGCACAGAATGCAAACAGCGTAATTACAACACCAAGAAAAACAAGAAGAACGATCCCGACAGAATCGAAATGAACAAGTACTGCAGATTCTGCCGCAAGCACACGCTCCACAGGGAAACCAAGTAAGGAGGATCGCATTATGGCGAAGGACAAGACAACGGCAGTCACAAAGGCAGCCGCAGCAGCTTCCGTACCAAAGCAGAAGCGCTCGATCGTCAAGTATTTCAAAGATGCAAGATCCGAATTCAAAAAGGTCGTATGGCCGTCAAGAAAACAGGTCGTAAACAATACGATCGTGGTAATAGTTGCCCTCGTGGTATCGGGTATTGCAATATGGGCACTCGATACGGGCTTCGGCTCGCTGCTGATGCTCATGCTCGGAAGAAACGGCTGAAATTAACAGTATAGGAGACAGACCATGTCAGAAGCTAAATGGTATATCCTGCATACCTACTCCGGTTACGAGAACAAGGTTGCAAACGACATCAAAACACTCGCAGAGAACAGAAACCTTCAGGATCTCATAGAAGACGTAATGGTCCCGATAGGACCCGCTACCGATGACTATGGCAAGCCCGTCCTCGATAAGGAAGGCAACCAGAAGGAAGAAAAACTTTTCCCCTGCTACGTTTATGTCAAGATGGTCATGACAGACGAAACATGGTATATCTGCCGCAATACAAGAGGCGTTACGGGATTCGTAGGTCCCGGATCAAAGCCTATCCCGCTTACAAATGAGGAGATCGAGAACCTCGGCGTGGCGAAGAGAGCTTCCGCTCCGTCAGTCAAGGCAGGCGATATCGTCAAGATCGTATCCGGCGTAAGCAACCTTATCGGTTTCGAGGGTACAGTCCAGGAAGTCGATGAGGAACAGGGCAAGGTGACTATCGCGCTCATGATGCTCGGAAGAGCAACAAGCACGACCCTTGAGCTTTCCGCAGTAGAGAAAGTGAGCGGCTGAAAGATTTTCAGCTATATGAATGTTCTTTAATTTTTTTGGAGGTAAAACAAAATGGCTCAGAAAGTAGTCGGATTTATCAAATTACAGATCCCCGCAGGAAAAGCTACTCCTGCACCGCCGGTAGGACCCGCACTCGGTCAGCACGGCGTAAATATCATGGCGTTCACAAAGGAATTCAATGAGCGCACAAAGAATGACGCAGGTCTTATAATCCCTGTAGTTATCACAGTATATGCAGACAGAAGCTTCACTTTTGTTACAAAGACTCCTCCCGCAGCTGTCCTCATCAAGAAGGCGTGCGGTATCGAGACAGCTTCCGGTACACCGAACAAGAACAAGGTCGCAAAGATCACCAAGGCTCAGGTCAAGGCTATCGCAGAACAGAAGATGCCCGACCTCAACGCAGGCTCCGTTGAGTCCGCTATGTCCATGATCGCAGGTACAGCGCGTTCTATGGGTATCGAAGTTGTTGATTAATCAGTAAGGAAATTCATTGAAAAGTGGGAGGTCTGTGACCGTCTGACCACAAGGAGGATAATAATATGAAGCATGGAAAGAAATATAACGAAAGCGTAAAGCTCGTTGACTCTGCAAAGCTTTACGAAGTTGCGGAAGCTTGCGACCTTGTCTGCAAGACCGCTAAGGCTAAGTTTGATGAGACTGTTGAGCTCCACATCAGACTCGGCGTTGACTCGCGTCACGCCGACCAGCAGGTAAGAGGCGCTGTTGTACTCCCCAACGGTACCGGTAAGACCGTAAGAACTCTCGTATTCACAAAGGGCGAGAAGATCAAGGAAGCACAGGACGCAGGCGCTGATTTCATTGCAGACGACGATACAGTAAAGAAGATCCAGGACGGCTGGATGGATTTCGACGTTGTTATCGCATCTCCCGACATGATGGGCGTTGTTGGCCGTCTCGGTAAGGTGCTCGGTCCGAGAGGACTCATGCCGAACCCCAAGGCAGGTACTGTAACACCCGAGATCGGTAAGGCTATCGCTGATGCAAAAGCCGGTAAGATCGAGTACAGACTCGACAAGACCAACATCATCCACTGCCCTATCGGTAAGGCTTCCTTCGGCCAGGATAAGCTCTCCGAGAACCTCGAAGCTCTCATGGGCGCTATCGTAAAGGCTAAGCCTGCAGCTGCAAAGGGTCAGTACATCAAGAGCTGCGTAGTAACATCTACAATGGGCCCCGGCGTTAAGATCAATACCGCAAAGTACGGTTCATAAACCGCTATATTGACGTTAAACCCCGTTTCATAAAGAAACGGGGTTTTTTGTCCCGGGCTATTGACAAACCGAAAAAACTGTGATATAATTTCACTATCCCGGTATGCATACTAAAAGGATAGGCTTACGAAAGGAGATAGACTTATGGACAAAAGATTGAGAAAGATCGTGACTTCGGCCGTATTTGCCGCGCTCATCTGCACATCAACACTGCTGATACAGATACCGACGCTGACCAAAGGGTATGTAAATCTCGGAGACTGTTTCGTGCTTCTTGCAGGCTGGCTCTGCGGTGCGCCGTGGGGATTTGCAGCCGCGGGAATAGGTTCCGCGCTTGCAGATATGATCGCGGGATATGCAATATACGCTCCCGGAACTTTTGCAGTCAAAGGGCTCATGGCCGTCATAGCCGCAGCGATCATTTATGCGTTCCGTGAACGTGAGTTTATCGGGCGCATAGTGAGCGCGATCGCAGCCGAACTTTTCATGGCAACAGGATATTTCTTCTACGAATGGCTGTTCATCACAGGGACTTTCGAGACTTCCGTTATCGGCATTCCGGAGAACCTGATACAAGGACTTGTGGGAGTTCTTGCATCGGTTGCGGTGATGACCGCGCTTGAACGGACAAAAGCGCTGAAGGTGCTTAAACTGAAGTAACAGAAAAACAGCAGATCCGGATCGGATCTGCTGTTTGTTCGTATTATGGCGAGAACATCACTCGATAGCGATGTACTTTTCTTTCTCGGGCTTCGGAAGCATCTCCGGCTTCGGTATGCCAAGCATCAGAACACCGTTCTCAAACTTCGCTTTGATATCATTCTCGGTGACTGCATCGCCGACATAGAAGCTCCTGCTGTAAGAGCCGCTGAAACGTTCGCGGCGGATATAGTTGCCTTTCTTGTCCTTTTCGTCCTTGTTGTTGGAGGTAGAGGCGGTAATCGTGAGATATCCGTCGTCCAGCTTTACCTTGACGTCTTCTTTCTTTATGCCCGGGAGATCGACATCGAGCTCATATCCGTTTTCGGTCTCTCTCACATCGGTCTTCATCACCGCTGCAGTCTGTGTGCGTGCGGGGATCTCGGGAAAATCGAAAAAGTCATCAAACACATTTCTTCTGAACATATCCGGTACAAACATAAGTCATAACTCCTTTCAATGCCTTCCGGCTGTTATATTTTTATTATTGAACTCTGTCGGGGTATCTATTCATCTGCCCTTTCCTTTGTTCTGTACACAGTATAGCACAGATTTTTAGCACTGTCAAGAGGAGAGTGCTAATTTTGACACACTTTTCACAATTGTCACATTCCTGTCATATTTGCATGGTCTGACAGGCTTATTTTATCGCAAAAGGTTGACTAATAAAGGTAAATGTGGTATAATATACGGTATTCACGAAACTGCAAAAGAAAGGGAATGACAAAAATGGAAATGCCGTTTGAACCGAATGAGGGAAAAAGCCTTACGATAGATACCGATTTCGGCACCTTTGCACGCTATCCCATAAAAACTCACGTTATAATGAAAGAAGACGTGATGACGGACGTGCTGGACAAGTATGTATGTCCTTATCTCGAAAAGGGCGATACAGTCATAATATCCGAGAAGATCATAGCAATAACCCAGGGCAGAGCATTCCCGCTTGAAGAGATAAAGGTGTCGCGTCTTGCGAAGATACTCAGCCACTTCGTAGTAAAGACGAACTACGGTATCGGTCTCGGAATGCCGGAGACTATGGAGCTCTGCATTCGCGAGGTGGGACGTCCGAAAGTTCTCTGGGCAGCGTTCTGCGCTGCTATCGGCAAGCTTTTCGGAAAGAAAGGCGTGTTCTATAATATATGCGGCATGAAAGCCCGCGCGATTGACGGTCCCTGTGACTACACGCTCCCGCCGTACAACCACTATGCGAAAATGGCTCCGGACAAGCCCGACGAAGCCGCCGCAGCTCTCGCGAAACACTGCGGCTGTGATGTCATCATCATAGACGCAAACGATATCGCTGCAACCGTTCTCGGAAAGAGCAGAAAAGACCTCCCCAACGCCTTCGGTGAGCAGGTCTTCCGCGACAACCCACATGACCAGTGCTCTCAGCAGACACCTATCTCGATAGTCCGCAAAGTCAGCGCGTGAGCCTGCGTTCCGGCGCGTCTGCGGACGCGCGCGGGACTCTCTCCCCTCGACCCCTCTCTCCTTTCAAAAAACTATTGCAGCTCCGCCCAGAAGGGAGAAGGAAACAGGGATTTCGAAGGTTCCTCTTATGCGCGCATCGTGCGCGCTCTTGGGAACCTTCTTTACTACGTCATGTAGTTTCGAAGGTTCCTCTTATGCGCGCATCGTGCACGCTCTGGGGAACCTTCTTTACTGCGTCCTGCAGATTTATGCCGCCTATTTTTTTGTAAGGAAAAGAAAACTATGAAGCACAGTGACCCGATGATATACATACGAATTGCCGGGGTGCTCTGGGTCCTTGCCGCAGCCTGCGCGCTCGTGTACAGAAGCGGGATCTTTGGAGCGCCGGAACCGCTCGCGCTTGCGGGAACGATAGTGTTTGCAGTATCGGGTCTCGCCCTCGCCGCAGTATTTATCGTGAAATGCAGGAAAGGAACAGCTTTTTCCGGAGTAGGTCAGGCTGTCGGCGACGCGTTCAGAAAAATGCAGGAAGAAGTCTATGGGAACGAGGACGACGGCAAAGAAGAGATCTCGCTCGTATCGGAGAAAATAGGAAAGTTCATCTACCGCCGCAAACCCGCCTGGTATGAATGCACAAACGCAAAGTGGTGCGGCGAACGGGTTTTCGTATCATTCAGAGTCGGGGAAAAAACTGCTCCCGAAGAAATGCTCGGAAAGGTAGAAAAGTTCTTTGATGACCAGAAAAAACACGACGAGCGTATTCGCGCCGGCATAAAAAAGGAATTCGGCAAAACGTCCGCTTCCGGTGCAGTCCCCGCCTTGCTCAGCGTGGAAGCCGACGGCGCTTTCAAGATGCACTACCGCTTCGTGTCTGCCGATGATGCAGTCTCCATGACGGTTGCGGCAACATTCACCGCTGTCGGCACCCTTGACGGCGGCGTTAAGGGAGTAGTGCTGAGCAAATAGGGATAAAATATTTTATTTTGCAGACAGCGTCGTTTCCGGACGAGATCCGCGGCAGTTCACCCGTAAAAGTGCCGCAGGATCGTTAAAAGTCCGACAAACGGCGCTGTGCTGTGCATTATGCGCTATCGCATATTTTGACAAGATTGGTTTTTTGTACAAAAAGCCTATGTTAAAAGTTTGCAAAATGTGGTATAATATATAAGGAAGATTTGTCCGGTTTCCGGACGGAAATAATATGCACGGTTCGCTTTAAGGAGGTTTTGTGAATGAATGCGGCAGATTTTTCGGTCAATGATTATGTGGTTTATAAGGGGGTAGGCGTTTGCCGCATCGAGGCGGTAGAGAACAAGACCTTCGACGGCGAAAAATACGAGGATTACCTTAAACTCGTGCCCCTCGGCTCAGGCTCGTCGTCCTATTTCGTGCCGGTGGGAGCGGCGGAAAAACGGCTCCGCAGACCCATGACCGAGGACGAGGTGAACGAAGCTATCGACAATTCCGTAAGCGGAGAGATAAGCCTTACCCCGAATACAAGAGAACGTAAGAACGCTATCGAGTCCATACTCAAAGAAGGAGACTGCACACGGATAATCACACTTATCAAATCTATCTATCTGCATACCCAGTCCTGCCGTGACAACGGAAGAAAAGTGCTCGTTTCCGACGAGAATGCCCTCAGAATGGCTGAAAATATGATATACCCCGAGTTCTCATTCGTCCTCGGCATAGACGAGAACGAAGTTGCCGGATACATCGGAAAGCGTCTTGAAAACGCAATAGACGCGTAAAACCTCAGACGTGCGCGCCCTGACCGTGAAAAATCACGGGCAGGGCGCTTTTTCCTTGACATTTACCGTAAAATGGAGTATTATAAGTATGGTCGGCGTGATCCGCCGGCAAAGCTATTTTTTTCGGAGCAGATATATGAATATTATCATTGTGGGCTGCGGCAAAGTCGGACAGACCCTTGCCGAACAGCTCAACGAAGAAGGAAATAATATAACTGTCATAGATATGCTTCCCGCAAAGGTGAACGAGACTGCCGCAAGATACGACGTCCTCGGCGTCATAGGCAACGGTGCCACTCATCTCACCCAGCAGGAAGCCGGCATCAAAAACGCCGACCTGCTTATTGCAGTCACAGGCTCGGACGAACTGAACCTGCTCTGCTGCCTTATTGCAAAGAAGGCCGGTAACTGCCACACCATAGCCCGTGTCCGCAGTCCCCAGTACAGCAGCGAAGCTCCCTACCTCAAAGAGGAGCTCGGTCTTGCTATGGTCATAAACCCGGAGCAGGCTGCCGCGGCGGAGATCGCAAGAGTACTGCGCTTCCCGTCGGCCATCAAGATAGATACGTTTGCCAAAGGAAGGGTGGAACTGCTCAAATTCAAGCTCCCCGAGGACAGCCCCCTTGAAGGCCTTGCGGTAAAGGAGATCTCCACGAAGCTGCACTGCGACGTGCTTGTCTGCACCGTAGAACGCGGTGACAACGCCTACATAGCAAAAGGCGACTTCCGCTTCATGGAGAAGGACGTCATCTCGATAATCGCTTCCCCGAAAAACGCGAACCATTTCTTCAAGCAGATAAAATACAAAAATACATCGGTCAAGGACGTTATGATCGTCGGCGGCGGTAATATCACCCACTACCTCTGCGAGCTGCTGAACCGCTCCGGCATAGAGGTCAAGGTCATCGAAAAGGAACGGGATCGCTGTGAGGAGATAGCCGAGGAGCTCGAATATGTGACTGTCATAAACGGCGACGCGGTGGATCAGCAGGTGCTTTTTGAGGAAGGCATAGAAAATGCCGGCGGATTTGTTGCGCTCACGAATCTCGATGAGGAAAATATACTGCTTTCGCTTTTCGCGAAGTCGGTGAACAAGGGAAAGCTTGTCACAAAGGTGAACCGTATAGACTTTGACGATGTCATACGTCATCTTGAACTCGATACCGTCATCTACCCGAAAAACATAACCGCCGAGGGCATAGTCCGCTATGTCCGCGCAATGAAGAATACCATAGGAAGCAACGTCGAAACGCTCTACAGCATCATAAAAGGCAAGATCGACGCTGCCGAGTTCATAATCAAGGAAAATTCGCCTGTGGTCGGCAAGCCGCTCATGGAAATGAAGCTGAAGCCGAGCGTGCTTGTGGCGTCGATAATGCGGGACAGAAAAGTGATAATCCCCCGCGGCGGCGACACGATCGAGGTGGGCGATTCCGTTATAATCGTTTCGGACTTCCCGCTGCACGACATAGCGGAGATACTTCTTGAAGCATAACACGATCGGAGTTTCGGCAGAGTATGAATTACCGTATGATTGCAAATATCCTCGGCTGGCTGATGATATTTGAGAGCCTGTTCATGGCTGTACCCGCGCTTACCGCGCTAATATACTTGGAGAGTGCGTTCTGGCCGTTTTTCGGAACAGCTATGTTCTGCCTTGCGGCAGGCGTGCTCATAACCCGAAAAAAGCCGCAGAACACAACGCTTTACTCCCGCGAGGGATTCGTGATAGTCTCTCTGAGCTGGATAGTACTGTCCCTTTTCGGTGCAGTCCCCTTTGTGCTCACAGGAACTATCCCGTCATTCGTAGATGCTCTTTTTGAAGCAGTATCCGGCTTCTCCACGACGGGCGCTACAGTAATAAACGACGTTGAATCTGTACCGCGCTCGATACTTATGTGGCGAAGCTTCACCCACTGGGTAGGCGGAATGGGAGTTCTCGTATTCATCATGGCGTTCCTGCCGCTTTCCGGCGGTCAGAATATGCACATAATGAAGGCAGAATCCCCGGGACCGTCTGTAAGCAAGCTTGTGCCTCATGTGAGAACGACGGCCATGCTGCTCTATTCGATATACTTTGTGCTTACACTGGTGATGTTCGTCACGCTGATAGTGTTCGGAATGGATCCGTTTGAGGCGCTCAACACCGCGTTCGCCACCGGCGGCACCGGAGGAATGGGTGTAAAGAACGCAAGCATGGGAGGATATTCTCCCCAGATACAGATAGTTGTGACGGTCTTTATGGTGCTGTTCGCAATAAACTTCAACTCCTACTTCTTCCTTATACACGCCAAGTTCAGGGAGATATTCACCACCGAGGTCATCACGTTTCTCGCCATAGCGGTGACATCTTCCGCGGTCATAGCCTTCAACATCAACGGTATCTACGGCAATATGGGTGATTCCGTGCGTCATTCCGCCTTCACCGTTGCGTCGATCATGTCAACCACGGGATTTTCCACCGAGGACTTCAACCTGTGGCCGGAGCTTTCCCGGTCGCTGATAGTGATGCTGATGTTCGTCGGCGGCTGCGCCGGAAGTACGAGCGGCGGCATCAAAGTGTCGCGTATCATCATACTCTTCAAGAGCATGAGAAAAGAGCTCGGAGTGCTTATCCACCCGAAGCAGGTCAAGAAGATAAACGTTGACGGTCACCCGATAGAGCATGAGGTGGTGCGCTCGGTAAACGTGTATATGGTAGGCTACGTCCTTATTTTTGCAGTCTCCATGATGGTGCTCTCATTCGACAACATGGATCTTATTACGAACTTCACTGCGGTAGCTTCCGCAATGAACAATGTGGGACCGGGACTCGAACTTGCGGGGCCCGCATCCAACTTCTCCATATTCTCGGAACCGGTGAAGCTCGTACTGATCTTCGATATGCTTGCAGGGCGACTTGAGCTGTTCCCGATACTGCTTCTGTTCTCACCGGCGACCTGGAAGAAATGAGCGGGATCACCATATCATAGTTGCAGATGTGGACGGAAGGATAGTTTCGTCCTGCGTATGCGTCGTGATAATCAACTTCACCCACAGCCGGCAGCCATACGCCCTCATCGAAAACGCAGCGACCGACGAAGAATACAGAAAATGCGGGCTTGCCACGACCTGCCTTGACTATGCAAAAGAGATCGCGGTAAGAGAGAACTGCTGCAAGATGATGCTTCTCACCGGCTCGAAAGAGGAAAGCACGCTGCGGTTCTATGAGCGCGCCGGCTACAACCGGCACGACAAGACCGCGTTTATAAGATGGCTGTGAAAATGTGAGAGAAAAAATCTGCAATTTTCTCTCCTCACCTATTGACAAATCGCAGAATTATGGTATAATGGAAATAACTTGTAAACGATTACAAAATTGCATCAAAAAATGAAAGGAAATAAAGACTATGAAATTCTCCGACGGCTTCTGGCTCAACAAACCGGGCTACAATGTGAACTTTGCGACACAGGCATACGAGATCGACGCCGATGAGCGCTCGATAACCGTGTTCTGCACCGCGAACTGGATCCAGAACAGAGGTATGACCCTCGGTGGACCCTGCCTTGAGGTAACGTTCACATCTACCCTCGAAAACTCCATAAAGGTCACTGTCGATCACTACAAGGGACAGATCCGCAGAGGCCCCGCGTTTGAGCTCAACGAGGACGAAAACTTCAGACCCGTGATAAATAAGCTCGACAACGGCGGCTATGAGCTCATCTCAGGAAAGACCAAGGTCGTTATCGGCGCTGCAAAGGGCGCATGGGACATAAAGTACTACTACGGCGATAAGCTCCTCACAAAGCAGGGCTGGCGCACCACCAGCTACATCGAGGAAAACCCCCAGCGTACCGAAAACCGTATGCTCGCAAAGAAAGGCGAGAATTTCTATGCGGACAGCGAGACTTCCGACAGCGCTTTCATGCGTGATATGTTCAATATCGCAGTCGGCGAGAATATCTACGGCTTCGGCGAGAAGTTCTCAACATTCGTGAAAAACGGCCAGTCCGTTGAAGTCTGGAACAACGACGGCGGCACCTGCACCGAGCAGTCCTACAAATCCATTCCGTTCTATGTTTCGTCACAGGGCTACGGCTGCTTCGTGAACCATCCCGAAAAGGTGATGTTTGAAGTCGCAAGCGAGACAGTCTCCAAAGTTGCATTCACTGTCCAGGGTCAGCACCTTGAATACTTCGTATTCGGCGGCGACACCATAGCCGACGTTCTCAGAGTCTATACCGACCTTACCGGAAAGCCCGCGCTCCCGCCCGCTTTCACATTCGGTCTCTGGCTCACCACATCATTCACTACCGACTACGACGAAAAGACCTGCTCCTTCTTTATCGACGAGATGGAGCGCCGTGATATACCCCTTGAAGTGTTCCATTTCGACTGCTTCTGGATGAAGGAGTACAGCTGGTGCGACTTCACATGGGACAAGAATATGTTTGCGGATCCCGCGGCTATGCTCAAGCGCCTCAAAGCCAAGAACATAGAGATCTGCGTATGGATCAACCCCTATATCTCCCAGCGCTCCTCGATGTTCGACGAGGGCATGGAAAACGGCTACTTCATCAAAAAGAAGGACGGTTCCGTATTCCAGGCGGATATGTGGCAGCCCGGAATGGCTATCGTTGACTTCACCAATCCCGACGCCTGCAAGTGGTACTCGGATAAACTGAAAAAGCTCTGCGAAATGGGAGTTGATGCATTCAAGACCGACTTCGGCGAGCGCATACCCACCGATGTCATCTACTACGACGGCTCCGACCCGTACAAGATGCACAACTACTACACATACCTCTACAACAAGACCGTGTTCGATGTGCTGAAAGAATACTACGGCGAGAACAAAGCGTGCCTGTTCGCACGCTCGGCTACTGCGGGCGGCCAGCAGTTCCCCGTTCACTGGGGCGGAGACTGCTTCTCCAACTACGAGAGTATGTGGGAGACTATACGCGGCGGACTTTCGCTGTGTATGTCCGGATTCGGCTTCTTCAGCCATGACATCTCCGGTTTCGAGGCTACCGGCACGCCCGACCTCTACAAGCGCTGGTCGGCATTCGGTCTCATGTCCACACATTCGAGACTGCACGGAAACAGCTCCTACCGCGTTCCGTGGAACTTCGACGAGGAGAGCTGTGACGTTGTAAGACACTTCACCAAGCTCAAAGGCAGACTCATGCCGTACCTGTTCAGAAATGCAGTCGAGACTCATGAGACAGGCGTACCGATGATGCGCGCAATGGTAGTTGACTATACCAACGATCCTGCAGTCCTCTCCCTCGACAGACAGTATATGCTGGGCGATTCGCTTCTCGTAGCGCCGGTATTCAACGAAGAGGGCATCGTGAAGTTCTACCTGCCCGACACAGGCATCTGGACCGATATCCAGACCGGTGAGCAGCTCGACGGCGGCAAGTGGTACGAAAGAAAGTATGACTACTTCGGAATGCCGCTCTACGCAAAGCCGGGTTCGATCATAGCATACGGCGACTTCAAGCGCAATTTCACATACGATTACGCCGAAAACGCAAAGCTTGTGATCTACGGACTTGAAGACGGTCAGACCGCAGAGACCGTGATCTATGACAGCGAAGCAAAGTGCGTCCTTAAAGTCACCGCAGTAAGAAACGGCGGCACGGTCACCGTCAAAACCGAGGGAAAAGCGGAAAATATTACGGTAGAAAGCGCTCAGAAGCTTGACATAGTCCACTCATAAGTGTATAATATTATGTGCAGTCACCATGTTCCCCATGGCGGGCTGCACATAATTTTTTTCTGCAAACAGGAGGAAAAGAAATGAAGAAGTATATTGCCGAATTCATCGGCACCTGCGTGCTCGTAACGCTTGGCTGCGGTACAGCTATGCTGGTAGGCTGCGATGCGGCCAACGGCGGCGGCTACATTCTCACCGCTCTCGCGTTCGGACTTGTTATCGTCGGAATGGCATACTGCGTAGGCAACATATCGGGCTGCCACATCAACCCGGCAGTGTCGCTTGCTGTGCTCATAAGCGGCGGAATGGACGTCAAGGACTTCATCGGCTACATTGTCGCTCAGTGCCTCGGTGCATTCGCAGGCTCCGGCATTCTCGCAGCTATCTTCGGCTCGGGAAGCGTAGTTGACAAGACCGGCGGCTTCGGTGCAAACGGTCTCGGCGGCGTGAACGGAAGCGTTGTTGCAGGTCTCATCGTTGAAGTAGTGCTCACATTCATATTCGTGCTCACTATCCTCGGCGTGACTTCCAAGAAAGCCGGCCACGGCTCTTTCGGCGGTCTTATCATAGGTCTCACCCTCACTCTCGTGCATATCCTCGGCATCGGTCTCACCGGCACATCGGTAAACCCCGCAAGAAGCATAGCACCTGCTGTATTTGCCGCTATAAACGGCAACGGCGACCCGCTCGCTTCCCTTTGGGTATTCATCGTAGGACCGTTTGTAGGCGCTGCTCTCGCGGCAGTAGTTTACAAGTTCCTCGAAAAAGAGTGATACTGCTCACGGAAAAAACAGCTTATCCCCTGTTCCCGCCCGGAACGGGGGATATTTTGTTTTCAGGCGCGGAGAACCGGGTTCTACTGCCAAAATCGTAAAAGCGAACGTCGATACTTTATGCCGCGAAAGCCTATTGACAATGAGCTTGAGTGTGGTAGGCCGGTAGCCGGGCAGCAGCCCTTCGGGGGGCGGCTGCCCGTGCTGCCGGACTGCCACGCTCATCGAGGCTCGTTGTCAATAGGATCGTGGAATAGATTATCGACCCTAAAATCATTGCGATTTTCGGAGTAGAACCTGAGAACCGGCTCGTATTGACTTTTTACCGGTATTTTGGTATAATGTACAAAGAGTTTTTATGTCCCGGCTGAAAACTGCCGGTGCAGCATAGCGGAGGTGGCTGTATGAAAGGTATAATAATGTCCGGAGGACGCGGAACAAGGCTCTATCCGACCACAAAATCGGTATCGAAACAGCTTCTTCCTATCTACGACAAACCGCTCATATACTACCCGCTCTCCGTGCTGATGCTGGCGGAGATACGGGATATACTCATAATCACCACTCCCCACGATCTTGAGCTTTACAAAGAGCTTCTTGAGGACGGGAGCCGTATCGGCATAAACATAAGCTACGCTGTCCAGGAAAGTCCCGGAGGGCTCGCCCAGGCGTTCATCATCGGTGAGGACTTCATCGGAGATGAAAGCGTATGCTTCATTCTCGGCGACAATGTCTTTTACGGCAGAGATCTCACCCTTATACTTGAACGGGCGAAGAAGGAGCTGGACGGTGCCGTGATCTTCGGCTATCCGGTAAAAGACCCTACCGCGTTCGGAGTGGTAGAGACAGATAACGACGGGCGCGTCATCTCTATAGAAGAAAAACCCGCTGTGCCAAAGTCCGATCTTGCAGTCCCCGGACTGTACTTTTACGATAACAGCGTTGTGGAGATTGCGAAGGGCATAGTTCCCTCGGCGCGCGGAGAACTGGAGATAACCGCGGTCAACGAGGAATACCTTAAACGCGGAAAGCTCAAAGCGGAGCTTCTCGGCCGAGGAATGGCATGGCTCGACACCGGCACCCCCGACTCCATGCTCAAAGCCTCCCAGTTCATCAAAGCCGTGCAGGATATGCAGGGCTTCTATATATCCTGCATAGAAGAGATCGCATGGCGCAGAGGCTTCATAACCAAAGAACAAATGCTCGGCATAGGCGAGAGCCTCAGAAACACCGACTACGGCAGATACCTGCTGTCGCTCGGAGATGCGGGATACGGAGATGAAGTATGAAAAAGATCGTTCCGTATATCGTGCTCCACGCAGTCATGGCGGTCTGCTCCGTCGGCGGGATATGCTCGAAAATGGCAGCATCAAAGGAGTTCCTGTCGCCGGAGTGGATACTGCTGTACGGTCTGCTTCTTTTCACCCTCGCGTTCTACGCCGTGATGTGGCAGCAGATACTCAAAAAGATCCCCCTGAACGTTGCGTATGCCAACAAAGCAGTGGGGCTTATCTGGGGAATGATGTGGGGCTGCATCGTTTTCAACGAGACTATCGGCGTCCCGCAGATCATAGGTGCCCTGCTCATACTCGCGGGCATAATACTTATGGCGCCCGTGGGGGACAAAGGCAGCAAGGAGAAAAAAGACGATGAGTGAGATGTTTGTTTTTTCCTGCATCATGGTACTGAGCTCGCTCATATCCTCCTTCTCCCAGATGATACTGAAAAAAAGCTCCCAGAAGACCTATTCCTCCCACATACGGGAATACCTCAACCCGCTGGTGATAACCGCATATGCCCTGTTTTTCGGCTGCACGTTCCTTTCCATGTACGCGCTGAAAGTGGTGCCTCTTTCCTTCTCGCCCGTGCTCGAAGCGTCAGGGTACATTTTTGTTGCAGTCCTGAGCTATATTTTCTTCAAGGAAAAGCTTACCCGGCGCCAGCTCGCGGGAATGCTTCTCATAGCGGCGGGCATAGCCGTAAGCGTTTTTTTCAACGGAGGCTGACGAGACATGATACCATTCAATATCCCGCCTTACACAGGCAGGGAGCGCGAATACATTGATAAAGCGATAGACAATCACAAAATATGCGGCGGGGGCGAGTTCGACAAGCTGTGCTCGGCATGGTTTGAGAAACAGACCGGTTCTTCTGTGCTCATGACACCGTCCTGCACCCACGCCCTTGAAATGGCGGCTATCCTCTGCGATATCAGAGAGGGCGATGAGGTCATACTTCCCTCATATACCTTCGCCTCCACAGCGGACGCTTTCGTTATGCGCGGCGCAAGGCTCGTGTTCGTAGATGTGCGGCCGGATACGATGAATATGAATGAGGAGCTCATAGAGGAAGCGATAACTCCTGCAACGAAGGTCATAGCGGCGATGCATTACGGCGGCGTAGGCTGTGAAATGGACAGGATAAACGAGATCGCGGAAAAGCATGGGCTTGATGTGGTGGAAGACGCTGCCCAGTGCGCACAGGCATACTACCGTGGCAGACCGCTTGGGACGATGTCGCGTTTCGGCTGCATGAGCTTCCATGAAACAAAGAACTTCTCCATGGGAGAGGGCGGAGCTTTATTCATCAACCGCCCCGAAGACCTCGAAAGAGCAGAGATAATACGCGAGAAAGGAACGGACAGGAGCCGTTTCTTCCGCGGCCAGGTCGATAAATACACATGGCGCGACGCAGGTTCGTCCTACCTTCCGTCGGAGTTCGGCTGTGCGTATCTCTATGCACAGCTTGAACTTGCGGATAAGATCACCGAAGCCCGTGTCTCTCTCGCAAACGGGTACAGGGAACGGCTCTCGGCACTCGAAAAGAGCGGAGCCGTGGAGTTTCAGCATATCCCGTCATACTGCACACCGAACGGACATCTGTTCT
This sequence comes from Ruminiclostridium sp., assembly GCA_017635095.1. Classification (GTDB taxonomy): domain Bacteria; phylum Bacillota; class Clostridia; order Oscillospirales; family Ruminococcaceae; genus Ruminiclostridium_E. The sequence goes on from JAGBMA010000231.1 coordinate 25,453, forward strand.
ATATAAAGGCTGAAGATCTCGAAGAACGCACCGCCCTTATCTCATTCCTGAAAGAAAACGGAGTAAATGCGGCTTTCCATTATGTACCGCTGCATTCCGCGCCGGCCGGGATAAAATACGGACGGTTCTCGGGAGAGGACGTGTGGACTACCCGCGAAAGCAGCCGGCTTGTGCGGCTGCCCATGTATTACGGGCTGAGCGAAGATGACCTCGACTATATATGCGGCTGCGTGGAAAAGTTCTACGCGTCCGCACCCCGTAAATGATACAACAAACGAGACCGGTGCGGCATCCGCTGCGCCGCAGTATATCACAGAACGGAACGCGGTCCGTGCAGCCGCGTCCGTACAGGAAGGTGACATGAATTGACCGGAAATAAAAGTGTCGGAGCTGCCCTTGACTCTCTCTACAAGCGGGTGACAGCCAAGCGCTCCGACGAATTCCTGATGGGCGCAGTTGTATTCACGCTTATGTTCGCCCTCGGATATCTTACGCTCATAATGCCCGCGATAAAGGAGACGGGAACCCTTCTCGCCGGCGACGGAAGCGCCCAGTATTACCCCGTCCTGCTTGCATTCAGGAGAACTATGCTTCAGTTCTTCGACAACATCGCCAACGGCATTTTTGAGTTCCCGATGATGGATCTCGCCACGATGTTCGGTACAGATACCACGGGCTACATATCATTGTACGCGCCGTTTTTCCCGTACTACCTGCTGACCGTGCTCGTACCGGAGACCTTTGTGGACGAGATGCTCATGGGCGGCATCATTATATTCATGTTCCTCTCGGGGCTTTCGTTCATGAATATGTGCAGACACTTCCGGGCGAACATGATCTGGAGCGGATTGTTTGCGGCTTTCTACGTTTTCTGCGGCAACAACATCTCGACCACCATGTGGAACCCCCATTTCTTCGTAATGACGATCGCGTTCCCGTTCATCGTGACAGGCATAGACAAAATACTGCACGACGGGAGCGGTCTGACGCTTACCCTCGCTGTGGCATGGTCATCGCTGGGCTCAATAACCTTCCTGGTGTATATGCTGCCTTTTGCAGGGTTGTATGCGCTTGTACGGCTGATCTATGTAAAAAAGGAAAAGCTTCTCATAAATATCCCGAAGTACTTCGGGCTCGGTATCCTGTCAATCGCGATCGGTGTCATGATAGCCGGTATCTTCTCGGTCTCGGAGCTTTTGGGGCTTCTGGGAATGAACCGTGAGTTCGGCGGTTCCGGTCAGTCTATCCTCTCATTCTTTATCCCGTCCGACGAGCTTCTGAGATCAGCGCTTTACTCGACAAGCATAAAAGCGGATACGAGCGTCTCGGCCGCAGTGATCCCGCTGTTCCTGTACACGCTCATCTCCTCCAAGGCAAAAAGCGAGTACAGATGCTATTCGCTAATCTGGCTCGTCCTCTTATCGCTGCCCGCTATCGCATATGGCCTTAACGGGTTCATGTATGATCTTTGCCGCTGGGGATTTATACCGGCACTGTATATGTGCTACATCGGGGCGGCTCAGATGCCGCAGATCGTCCGCACCGAAAAGCGGGACGCGGTGTTTTTTACGGCAGGAGTATCGGTTTATATGCTGATCTCGGTGCTGGATCTTCCCGTCGTCGGCGCCGCGTTTCTTGCAGTATGCGGTATCGTCAACAGCATACCGCGTCTTCGCTACCCCGTTGACAAGATCCTCTACAGTCTTTACGACCGTATTTTTGCAGACGAAAAGAACGCTTCCGGTCACGGCACTCACACCGTATCCGTCACGGTGGTACTTCTGTTCGCCGCGATAATGTTCGGCATGACATCATATATGCTGGGTCTTCTGCCGTTTGCGGCGGGAGCAATGGGGTTCTGTCTTATCGTTGTTATAATGGCTGCAAAAAGAAACATCTCCGCTTCCGTGCTGTCGGTATTGTTTGCGGCGGTGTTCCTGGTTTCAGACAGACTTTATGCAAACACCGTGAACTTCGCGATATATATAATCTATGATATGCCGATATACAACGCCATGCTCGCAAATTACGGCGAACCGGATATGTTCAACAGGTTCCATAATCAGAAGTATGAGGTGATAAATTTCGTCGATCTCAAAGCGGAAAGGGAAGATTCTTTCATTACACGCTTCCCTCAGGACAGCGAACTTCTCGGTTATTTCGACAACATCAAAGTGTACAATGACGCGAGAAACAACCGCGGAATGAGGTACGGATTCCCCGACGACGGCGGATTTACGAGCGTGCTGAACCCGAGGTTCTCAAAGCTTATGTACCGCTGCGGCCAGGACACTTTCTCCATGTGCTCAACGGTGTATTATGAGGGATTTTCCGGAAAAGAGCCGCTGTATTCCCTTTTCGGCATCAACTATATGTACGGTTCTCTCAAAGACCCTGTGATCTCCGGTATAACACCGATAAAGAGCATCGGCAAGGATCTTGAATACATCAATATGTACCACAACGACTACGCGTTCCCCGTGGGTGTGACATACGACACCCTTTACAGCGAAGCGCAGTTCAGCTCATTCAGCCCGGCGGAGCTCCCCTTCGCGATGATGAACGGAGTGTACCTTGAAGGCTATGAGGGGTCAGCTTCGGAAAGCGCCGAGAGAATATCCCGGGACTGCAGCTATAACGTGACCCATAATGTCACCGGCTCCACAGCTTACGGATCCGAGATCTCCGAGAACCGTATCGACATCAGCAGCGATGTGAGCGGCTGCTTCCTGTACCTTACGATGAACGATGTGAGCGCTCCTGCCGCCCCGGACGAATACAACATATTCTCCGATCTGTTCTTAGATGACAGCAGGAAGGTCACACTGAGCGTCGAGACCGGAAACTGGCCGTGGCGGAGAAGTATAACGAGTTATACTTTCGCCCTCGGATATACCGAAGATGATGTGAATGCAATTACATTCAACAGCAGGTTCAACTTCGACGCGGACTCACTTACGCTTACCGCAGTTCCTTTTGAGTCCTTTGAAAGCGCCTACCGCGCACAGACAGAGGAGACGCTGAAAAACGTGGTTATGCAGGGCAACACAGTCTCGGGACATATAGATGTAACGGGCGATAAAGTGCTCTCAACAGCAATACTGTACACCGACGGCTGGAAAGCGTATGTGGACGGCGAGCCCGCAAAGATCTACCCCTCCAACGGAGTATTCCTCGGCGTTCCGCTGAGCGAAGGCTCACATGATGTGAAGTTCGTGTATGAGACCCCGCTCATAGCCGAAAGCGCCGCAGTTTCCGGCATCGGTATCCTTGCCGCAGCAGCATGGGAGATAATATACCGTCTCGGCAAGCGAAAGAAAAAAGCGTAAACAAAAACCGGCAGGCTGTTGCCTGCCGGGTTTAAGTCCGGCGCTCACGCGCTTTACTCTCCCGAGTGGGGCCAGCCTGCGCGGCTGGATCGCGCCAGCGTGACGCTGGACCCTGTACCGTAACACGGAGATCCGGACATCTGCATAAAATATGATGCTTTTTTTGACAAACAAAAACCGGCAGGCTGTTGCCTGCCGGCTTGTTCTTATACTTTCTTTTCCAACAAATCACCGTTATTCTGTATCTGAGTTATCTGCGCTTTCTCGAAAGAACCATTACACCGCCGGAAATGAGGGCTGCGGTGGTAAGACCTACGAGATCCTCAACGCCTGTGGGAGGATTGCCGCCCTTGGATACATCTGTCGCGGCGTCAACGTTTCCTGCCGCGGGAGCTGTATCATCAGCGGCAGCTGCAGGCTCAGAGGGTTCGGGGAGTGTTTCATCGTTGGAGAATGTGAGCGAACCGAGGGTAACGCCGTGACCCATGAATGCCATACCTGTGGACTGGAGAGTTTCAAGAACATCAGCGGGTATCGTGAACTTGATCTCTGTCATTCCGGGAGAAACAACGTATGTGTCCTTGCCCTCGGAAAGTGTTACGCCTGCGAGGTTGTCGATAAACGGCCAGCCCGTGTCATTTATCATTGTCTTTACGCACCAGTAATCATGCGCTGTCATGTCCTTGAGCGACTCATCTACTGTGAGTGTGAGCGTAAATACCGAGTCGGAGGTAGCTCCCTCAAATTCCTCTGCGGGAACTGTGGTGCTTACGTTCCAGTGTGTTTTGAGATCCTTGTTGATGTCGTAGGCAGACGCGCCGAGTGCGAATACCGATACTGCTGCGGCTGCAGCTGCGAACGATGCGATAAGCTTTCTTAATTTCATAATGAATCCGTCCTTTCATTTCACCGGTTTACCGGAGATCTTGCTCCTTTTGGTATCTTTATTTTACCCCATACTGCAATAAAAATATATCACGTTTTTAATATTATTATCAATATTTTGCACAAAAAAGCCGCAGACGGAAACATTCCGAAGTCTGCGGTCTTATACCGGATCCCGCGATCATTTTCTGTCGCCCCAGCGCGTTCTGAAAAAACGGTCGCGGTATTCTTTAGGCGTAGTTTTCGTGCAGCTCTTGAACACCGATATGAAATGGCTCTCTGTGCCGAAGCCGAGGTAATGGGAGATCGCGGAACAGGGCTGGTCCGAGAACTTGAGGAGGTTCTCCGCCGCCTCCACTTTTTTGTGCAGTATGTACTGCTTTATGGTCACGCCCGTTTCCTTATGGAAGAGCTTTGAGAGGTACGGGGCGCTGAGACCTGTGATATCCGCAAGATCGTCGAGGGTTATCTTCGAGTGCAGGTTGTCATATATGTAGTCGATGCAGGCGATAACGGATTTCGACAGCATTCTGTCATTATGCAGCTTCTCCATTGTACGGACGTAAGTATCAACGACCTCGCGGTGTATCGCATTTACTTCCTGCTCCGAGCCGCATTTGTCCACGCGCCGGATATAGATATCACTGAGGTTGTACGCCTCCTCCATAGGCAGCCCGCCCTCGATGCAGTATCGTGTGATGAACGCGATAGTGATGACAAGATGATATTTGATGTTTCTGAGACTGTCGTCGCTGAGTTTTCCGAGCCCCTCACTGGTAAGCGGCTTGAAAAGGCGCATGGTCTCTTCCACATTTCCCATTTTCACACTCTGGTAAAATTCCATTTCCCTGTCGTAAGAGAGATGTGTTATCATGTACTCACGATTTCTGAACTCCACTTCCGAAAGCAGCTTTTTCATTTCCGTGCTGTCCGCCATACCAACACCTCATTTCTCATTCGCCCTGCTGCCGCGTTCCGGCTTCCCGAAAATTTCACCCGAGATCCATGGCTGAGATCCCGGCTTCCGCCTGTTTCATTATTGCGTCCACATCTGCGCCGTAAATATCGAGACCTACGGCTGAGATCTTTCTTACATCACCAATACCGTAGAAATTCTGCGCCAGGGACTTTACATATCCGAAGCCGAATTCCTCAGGCACATATCCGCCGCCCGCAGTAGTCACATAGAACAGCCTGTCCGCCTTGCAAAGCCCCACCGGAACGCCGTCTTCCGAATATCTGAAAGTTATTCCCACAACATTTATCTGTTCAAGGTACTGCTTCAAAGCAGCGGGAAACGAGAGATCCCAGAACGGCGCCGCGATCACGATAGTTTTCGCTTCCGAAAACCGACGTGCAAGATCAAACACGGGATCCCCGAGTTCTCCGGCTGAAATGAGCCGGTCGCGCATATTCAGGAAATCCTCATTGACGGTGGGAAATGTGATTTTCTCAAGTCTTACTTCCTCAAACGGTTCGTTAAGTTTTGAGAGCAGTTTCTCCGCAAGTCCTGCGGTCCTTGAACCTTTTCTCACACAAGCGTTGACATAAAGTACCGGTCTTTCCATATCACACCTCACTGAACTCGGATGCATAATTCTTCTGTACTATATTATATCATATACGCGGGAAAATTGCAACAAAAAAACGAAATAGAAGATAAATTTGTGATATTTTTATGACGGGCTGAGTGTTATAATGATGGCGAAGGGTGAAGAAGCCCTTGAAAGAGCAATGTATATTATTCGGAAAGGAAATGATATTATGAAAAACACAAGCAGAAAAATACTTACCGCTCTTACTGCGGCAGTCTGCATACTTTCTGCAGGTGCCTGCGGCGGCGGATCAAGACCCGAAGCTCCGGCTTCCGCCGCAGCCGATACCACAGCAGCGGAGACCACCACTACCACTCCTCCCGCGACCCTCAAAGAAGAGGACAAGGAAGCTATCGAAGAGATCGAGACGGATCTTCCCGTTCTTGAGAACAAGACCGTAAGGCTTCTCGCCAACTTCGACCTCAACCCCGCGGCAGGAAAGCCCAAGGGTGTTGCACTTGAGATGTTCGAGTCCAAGTGCGGCGGAAAGATCGAATCCATACTCTGTTCGTGGGACGACCGCTACGACAAGCTTGCAACAATGGTGCTCGGCGACGACGCTCCCGATATGTTCAGCGCCGAGGATCTCGATATCTTCCCCGGAAAGGTGATCGACGGAAAGTTCCAGTCCATGGATAACTACGTTGACTTCGATTCCGAGCTCTGGGCTCCTATGAAGCACGTCAACGATATGTTCACGATAAGAGGCAAGCACTACATCGGCGCGACTTCCACTGATGCCGGCGTAGTCGTTATCTACAACAAAAAGACCATAGAAGAAAACGGTCTCCCGGACCCCGTTCAGCTCCTTGAAGAGGATAACTGGACATGGGATACGTTCTATGATATGATGAGCAAGTTCTGCAGCCGTCCGGACGAGAAGTTCGGCATCGACGGCTGGGAATTCGAGAACGCGTTTGCAGTTACCTCCGGTGTACCTTATATCGACTATCAGGACGGCAAGCTCGTGAGCAACCTCGAAAACCCCAAGATTGTAAACGTACAGGAGTATATGCTCAACCTCAAGAGAAACGATCTTCCCGTGCCGAAGAGCGAATACGCGTGGTCGGTACACCCGGAAAAGATCGCTTCCGGAAAGACACTGTTCTATCCCCAGGGCACATACGTTCTGTTTGAACCGGACAACAAGGCTGTATTCGGCGATCCGGAAGATGTAATGTTCGTTCCGATGCCGCGCTGTCCCGACGCAGACGCTTACTACCTGCCCAGCATCATCAAGGGCTTCTCTATACCCATGGGCGCGAAGAACCCCGAAGGAACCGCAGCTTACCTTGACTGCTGCATGATCTGCCGCGACAACGAAAAGGTACGCGAGATCGAGGAAAAGCAGGTGTTCGAGGATTACGGCTGGACACAGGAAATGTACGATATGCTGCTCAAGACGAGAGAGATCACAGAAGCTCACCCCGTATTCGAGTACTTCAAGGCTGTCAACGAGGACGTTTACGGCTGTGTACTGAATCCCTCCAAGGAGAGCTACAACCAGGGAACTCCGTGGGCACAGACAGTAGAAGAGATCAAGTATGAGCTCCAGTCTTACCTTGATACGGCGAACGAGAAGCTCGATTCTCTTGTAAACTGACGTTTCCGAATAATATATACGGAGTTTGCTCCTCCGGAAGAAGCCGACCGCTTATGCGGCCGGCTTTTTCGTACTCGCGCACAATACAAAAACAGCAGGCTCACGGTTACTTTCAGATGCGGCCTGCTGTTTTTGTATTGTGCGGTCATTCTATAATGAGTTCTTCCTTTGTTGCTTTGTTGTTCTCGACGTGGAACGAATTGAGCACCGGCTCCTCGTCCATAAGCGACAGTATCATATAGCTTGCCTTGCTGTCATAAGCGAGCCGCTTATCCTCCTCAGACGGGCGGGAGGGCGAGACCGGGTGGGAATGCCAGTTTCCGAGCGGCACAAGCCCGTTCGCTCTCATGTCCTTCACCGCGGCGAGCTGTTCTTTCGGGTCGAGGGTGAAGTGCTCCTCCGCATGGTCGGTGTTGGTGAGGATATACACCTTTTCTATGAACTTGTCGCCGTTCTCTGTGCGCCCCGCGATAAGCCCGCAGGCTTCCACCGGCGCCTCTTTCCTTGCGTGGGCAAGTATCGTTTCATAGTCCTGTTTGTGCAGTTTTATCATATCTGTCTCCGTTCGGGTATGCAGCGACTCAATGGTCGGTGCATTCCGCCTGTTCGTAATCTATAAGTTCCGTGATAGTCGGGTGGTCGCCGCAGACCGCGCAGTTGTGGGTATTGCCCGGAAGCTTTACCTTGCGCCACTCCATTTTGAGAGCGTCGAAAGTAAGAAGATAACCCGTGAGCAGATCACCCGCGCCTACGATATACTTTACCGCCTCCATAGCCTGCAGCGAACCGATAACGCCGCCCATTGCGCCTATAACTCCCGCCTGTTTGCAGGTCGGCACCGCGTCTTTCGGCGGCGGTTCCTTGAACACACAGCGGTAGCAGGGTCCCTGGCCGGGAACGTAAGTCATGAGCTGACCCTTGAAGCGGATAATGCCGGCGTGGGAAAAAGGCTTCTTCGCCATTACGCACGCGTCGTTTATCAGGAATTTCGCCGGGAAATTGTCCGTCCCGTCAAGTATGAAATCATAGTCTTTTATCAGGTCGAGCACGTTCTCACTTGTAACGAATGTGTGGTATGTGTTTACAGTGACATCGGGGTTGATCGCTTCCATGGTCTCTTTCGCCGACTGCACCTTCGGCTTTCCTATGTCGGCGGTAGCGTGGATCACCTGTCTCTGGAGATTGGAGAGATCCACCTCGTCCGCGTCAACTATACCGATAGTACCTACGCCCGCGGCTGCAAGATATAAGGCTGCGGGGGCACCGAGACCGCCTGCGCCTATGATGAGGACTTTCGCGTTTGCAAGCTTTTTCTGTCCCTTTGCGCCGACTTCCTTCAGTATTATGTGACGGGAGTAGCGTTCGAGCTGTTCATTTGTGAATGGCATTTTTCATTCCTCCCGATCAATACTGTCCGCCGCCCATAAAGTACAGGAACTCGACGGTATCACCGTCTTTGAGAGTCGTTGACGCGAAGCTCCCGCTCTCCACAAATTCCTCGTTTATCGTGACTGTGACGTACTCCGGCGTTTCCACATTTTCAAGCTCAACGAGCTTTGCCACGGTAAGTCCGTCCTCGTATTCCTTTTTTGTTCCTGCAACTGTTATAGTCATGTCTGTGTCTCCTTTACTGTATTTTTTCAAATTCCGATCTTATATCGGCTTCTTTTGCCGCGCCGCGTATTCTTCCGGCCTCGGCGCCATTTTTAAAGAATATCAGGGTCGGTGCAGCCTGGACCTCGTATTTCTCTACAAGCTCCTGCTCATATCCCACATTCACCTTGTATATCGCGAGCTTTCCCGCGAGCCCGGTCTCAAGCCTGCTCAGCACCGGCGACATCATCTTGCAGGGTATGCAGCTGTCCGAATAGAAATCCACCAGCACCGCCGTCTTTGCTTCGAGCACCTTTTCGGTGAAGTTCTCCGCGGTTATGCGCTCCGCCATTCAATCACCGACTTTCTGCACGATGAGCCTGTATGTACCGTCATCGTTCTGCGTAAGCTTCAGCACCTTGTGACCTTCTTCTTTAAGGCTTCTCGGTACATTCTGCACCGGTTCGCCGTCGTTCAGGCGTATCTCAAGAATATCGCCGTCATCAAGCTCCTCAAGCGCAACTTTTGCCTTTACGAATGTAACGGGGCACACCACGTCGGTGATGTCCACCGTATCTGTTATGCTGAAATCAGCCATTGTTTATCGCCTCCATGATAACTTCTCTGAACTTGTCATGTCCCACGCGGTCAAGCGTGAAGCGGAACCTCTCGCTCGGATTCGCGTTTGCCGCAAAGAACTCTATCGCCGCGTCGCATACCCGCATGAGCGTATCGTGATCCTCGATGAACGGAACTATCGGCTCGCCTTTTACGATGCTGTTGCCGAAGAGCCCGCCGAAAGATACGATGTACCCGTGAACGCAGTCCCACGCTTCGGTAGGGCAGGACTTGACGCAGCGTCCGCAGAAGTTGCACTTTCCGGTATCCACGGTTATCTTTCCGTCATTTATGGTAATTGCGTTTGTGCGGCAGGCTTTTTCGCAGACGCCGCAGTTTATGCAGTCGCTTTCCCGCCACTTGACCTGTATGCCGCCTTTTATGCCGAGGTCATTCTCCTCCGCTTTGAGGCAGTTGTTCTGACAGCCTGTGATGCCGAACTTGAACTTGTGGGGGAGCTCTCTTGCGAAATATCTCTCATCGAGCTCCTTTGCAAGAGCGTAAGTATCTATGCACCCGCTGGGACAGACTGCGCTGCCCTGACAGGCGGTTATGGTGCGGACTCTCGGGCCGCATACGCCGGGCTCCACTCCGCCTTCCCCGAGCGCATTCTTCACTTCCTCGATCTGGTCGAGCTTTATGAATGGTATCTCGATGCTCTGGCGGGAGGTAAGGTGCACATGACCGTCACCGTATTTCTCCGAGACTTCGGCGATCTTGGCAAGCTGAACCGCCGTAACGTTTCCGCCCACAACGCGGAGCCTTAGTGAAAAGTTGTCTTTCTGCTTCTGTCTCATGAAGCCGCCCTTTTTGAGCGCTGCGTAATCTGCTGCCATATCAGTTCTCCTTTGCTTTCTTCCATGCGTTTCCGAAATCTTCCGTAAGATCGTCGATGTCTTCTATGCCGACGCTCACTCTTATCGTGTCATCATACACGCCTGCCTGTTCCCGGCGCTTTTCGTCCGAGTGCAGGTATATCGTGCTTGCAGGGTGGATAACGAGTGTGCGTATATCTCCTATGTTGGTAGCTATAAGCGCGTATTTCAGGCTGTTTATAAGGCTGAACGCGCGGGCTTTGCTTCCGGCTCTTACGGTAAGGATACCGCCGCCCCTGCCGCCGAGTTCAGACTGCGCCAGCGGGGAATACGGGCTTGACGGGAGCGCCGGATAATTCACGGTAAGTCCGTCAAGCGAGCCGAGAAACTCCGCAAGCCGTAACGCATTCCCGCATATCCTGTCCATGCGCAGCCCCAGCGTCTCCATGCCTACCATGTTCATGTAGGCGTTGAGCGGGGACAAACAGGCACCCACATTTCGCCAGATGCCGTTGCGAAGCTTTGCTGCATACGCGAATTTCCCGAGCTTTGAATACTCCGCGAGACCGGGGTATTTCTCCCTGTCCCAGCGGAAATTGCCGCTGTCGATGATGACACCGCTTATGGAATTGCCGCCGCCGTTGATGTACTTCGACGTCGAGTGTATCACAATGTCCGCGCCGTACTCAAACGGATGGACGAGATATGGGGTAGCTGTGGTGCTGTCGATGATTAGCGGGATACCGTTTCTGTGGCAGACCTCCGCAACGCTTTTCATATCAACCACATCAAGCTTCGGATTGCCGATAAGCTCGGTGAATACGGCACGCGTGTGTTCATTTATCAGCTCCGATACGCTTTCCGCCGTTACCGTGTCCACAAACCTTGCGGTGATCCCGAAAGCTGCAAGATCGCCGAAGAGGTCTATTGTACCTCCGAAAAGACCAGCGCCTGCGATGACCTCATCTCCGGAGCGCAGTATATTGAGAAGCGCCATTGTGACTGCCGCCATTCCCGACGAACAAGCCACCGCGGCGATACCGCCCTCAAGCGCGGCGATCTTCTTCTCGAACGCGTCAACGGTGGGGTTGCCGATACGGGTGTATGCGAACCCCGATGCCTTGTTCTCAAAGACCTTTTCGAGCTTCTCCGCGCTCTCATGTGAGAACGCGCTCACCTGGTATATGGGCGGCTGAGTGGAGCCGTACTTGTCGGATGAAGATGATGTGTGAAGCAAAGCTGTATTGAATTTCATATTATCACCGGTTTCCGGATCAGATGCTTTGATCGGTGCGGCAGGCTCATCATGATGACGAATCCGGTCACACCGGGTGGTTCCTGATCACAAGCTGATTATACTACAGTTTTCATAGTAAGTCAATAGGAATTAGGACTTTTCTACATATTAAACATATAGAATTAATAGGATAATGCATTTTTTATGTAATCCGCCCATTGCATAACCGATGCAAAATGTGTTATACTTATTAAAACAGTAGGATTACTCGATTTACCGAAAGTGAGTGTCATAAAATGAAGATCTCTTCAAAAGTCGAATGCGGCATCATCTCCCTCGTGGATATATGTATTTATTCCAACAACAGTGTCGTTACGGTAATAAATATCTCGGCACGGCAGAATATCTCCGCAAAGTACCTCGAACAGATACTGCCCCAGCTCAGGCAAGCCGACATAATCAGGAGCGTGAAAGGCGCAAAAGGCGGCTATACCCTTACCCGCCCCGCGGAGCAGATAACGCTCCGGGACGTGATAAACGCGCTTGACAGCACAGTCCTCGGAGATGTGCGTTTCAGCGGCAAGGAAGATTCCATCATGACCGACGCGCTCTCGAAATGTCTGTGGAGCAAGATGACCGCTTACCTCCGGAACTTCACGGAGAATGTCACGCTCCGAGACCTCGCCGACAGCTATGACAAGCTCTCCTCCGAGACTACGTCCGCAGAACCCATGTATTATATATAGGGTACCTCTAAAAACCGCTTTGAAAAGAGAAAATGAGATAGCTGCGTCGGATACAAGGAAAGCCGACGAAGCCGGGCTGACGCCCGGTTAGGAGGTTTGACGCAGTAGACGGCGTGGATAGCTCTTTTTCTCTCAAATTGGGTTTTTAGAGGTTCCCTATAAAATTTCCTACCCAAAGCGAAGCCGCCTGTGAATTTCACCACAGGCGGCTTTGCTTTATCCGGTATCAGCCTTGTTCGTTTATCATCTCGGTTATGGTGCGCCAGCCGAGCGTTGCGCATTTCACCCGCGCCGGCATATGGGAGATATCCTGTAAAGCGCCGGCTTCCTCAAGTTCGTCGATCTCTTCGGGGCTGCATTCGCCGCGTATCATCTTCGTAAAGATCCCGCTTAAACGCACAGCCTCTTCTGTGGTCTTGCCGATAACGAGGTCGAGCATTATATCCGCGGAAGCCTGAGATACCGCGCAGCCGCTCCCTGTGAACGATCCGTCCGATATAACCCCGTTTTCTATGCGCAGATTGAGCGTGATCTCGTCGCCGCAGGACGGATTAACTCCGTCCCGTGTACAGCTGCACGCGGCAAGTTCGTGCTTGTGTACCGGGTGCATATTATGGTCGGTAAGTATCTCGTTGTAAAAGCTATTCGCCATATCCCATTCTTCCTCTCATGGTCCTGAGGCAGTCCGTGAACCTGTGCACATCGCTCTCGTCGTTATAGAAAGCAATGCTCGCGCGGACGGTGGACTGCAGATTAAGGTACTTGTGGAGCGGCTGTGCGCAGTGATGACCTGCTCTTACCGCGACCCCCGCTTCATCGAAGATCGCTGCAGCGTCGTGGGGATGAACGTCATCGACTGTGAACGTAACGATGCCGTGGTGCTCATCGGGATCGTCGGAGCCGATGATGTGAACATGGGGTATCTCCGCCATTTCCCTCATCATTAGCCGGGTAAGCGACTGCTCGCGCCGCCCGATCTCCTCAAAGCCCAGTGCATTTATATAATCTATCGCCGCGTGCAGCCCCACAGCTCCGCCGGCATTCACCGTCCCCGCCTCGAACTTGTGGGGAAGCTCGGCGAAAGTCGCGCCGCAGAGCGTCACATATTCTATCATCTCGCCCCCGTAAAGGAACGGCGGCATCTGTTCAAGCAGCTCTTCCCGCCCGTAAAGTACGCCGATCCCCATTGGTGCCAGCATTTTGTGCCCTGAGAAAGCGAGAAAATCCACCCCGAGTTCCCGTACATCAACGGGCAGGTGCGGTACGCTCTGTGCGCCGTCACAGACTATGACGGTTCCGTTTTTATGACAGACCTCCGCAAATCCGCGTATCGGGTTGAGCCTTCCGAACACGTTCGATATCTGCGCACAGGCGAATATCTTCGTCCGTGGAGTGAGCGCTTTTTCAAGCATCTCGACCGTGTATTCCCCGCTTTCGCTGCACTTGAGGAATTTCAGCCGCGCGTTCTTCTCTTTCGCAAGTATCTGCCACGGCAGAAAGTTGCTGTGATGCTCGGAGATGGTCACGAGTATCTCATCGCCCTCGCGGATATTCGCACGCCCGTAGCTGCAGGCGACAAGATTCAGGCTCTCGGTGGCATTCCGGGTGAATATGATCTCGCGCTCGCTTGCGGCACCTATAAAGTCACGGACTGCGGCACGGGCGTTCTCATACGCATCAGTCGCCTTTACCGCAAGCGAGTACAGTCCCCTGAGCGGGTTCGCGTTCTCACTTCGGTAATACTCCGCAACAGCTTCGATGACCTGCCGTGGCTTCTGGGAAGTGGCGGTGCTGTCGAGATAGGCGATATCGGGGTACTGCTCAAAAACGGGGAAATCCGCTTTGTAGTTACGTTCACTCAACTTCATCACCCCACCCGAGAATGTTGTAAATGCGCTGTTCTGTCTTTTCGTCACCGATCTTTCGTATTATGCGCGCAAGTTTGGAGCGCGTTATCATCTCGTAGATCTTTTCTTCGGGAATGCCCCTCGACTTCATATAAAAGACCTGACCCTCGTCGATGCGGCCTATTGACGCACCGTGAGAGCCCTCCACATCTTCTTCGGCGCAGAGTATCACCGGGACCGTCTTGTTCACCACAGCCCCATCCATGAGGATAACGTCTTCTTTCTCGCTTCCTTTGGCGCCGGACGAGCCTGTTCTGAAATCAATGGTGCCCTTGAATATTTTCTGTGCATTTTCCCGGAGAACACCGCCCGCATTTATTTCCGATATGCTTTTTCTGCCGTTGTGATCTGCTGCAAGGTTCAGGTCGAGGGTGCAGTCTTTACCGAGATCATAACCTATGTCGGCTCTGAAAAACGACCTGCTGCCGTTGAGCTCCGCGATTATCTCACTCACATTATTGCCGCCGAGATAAAGCTGGATAAGCCCGAGCTCCGCGTCTTCGTCAAGCGCGGCATTCACCTTTGATACACAGCCCTGTTCCGATGCGCATACACGGACGAGCTGAAGCCTTGCGTTTTTTCCGACTGCAACACAAGTGTCGTCGTCCGAGTCCACGAACTGTATGATCTGCCGATCCGCGCCCTCGGGAACAGATATATTTTCCTTTCCCGCAAAACCGACCTCACGTTCGGTGTAATTTACGCCGAGATGCCCGAAAGTCGGTGTGGGGAGGATATTAAGTCTTGTTTTTGTCATGTCTTCTCTCCTTATCCGATGCTGCCCTTCATCTCGATGTTGATGAGGTTGTTCATTTCAGCTGCGTATTCGAGGGGGAGCTCCTTGGAGACATTCTCCGCAAACCCGCTTACGATAAGGGCTTTTGCAGAATTCTCGTCAAGTCCACGGGACATGAGGTAGAACACAGCCTCGTCGCTTATGCGGCCGATACGCGCTTCGTGGCCCACGTCCGCCTTATCGGTCTTTACCACCATTGCCGGTATCGTGTCCGAGCGGGAAATGCTGTCGAGCATGAGCGATTCGCAGGAGACAGACGACTTGCTTCCCACCGCGTTTTCGTTTATCACGACCGAACTGCGGAATGTGCTTATTCCGCCGCTCTTGGATATGGAACGCGTGTTCATATACGACGACGTGTCCGGAGCATTATGCACGATCTTTGCCCCGGTATCGAGGTTCTGACCCTCTCCGGCAAAAGTGATGCCGGTGAACTCGGCTCTTGCGCCGCGCCCGTTGAGAATGCTCATAGGATAGAGATAGGAAACGTGGGAGCCGAAAGATCCGGAGACCCATTCCACCTTTGCGTTCTCGCCGACGGTGGCGCGCTTGGTATTGAGGTTGTACATATTCTTCGACCAGTTCTCTATCGTTGAGTACCGGAGCGTGGAATTGTTCCCGACAAAAAGCTCGACGCAGCCTGCGTGCAGGCTCGCCTCGTAATACTTCGGTGCGGAACAGCCTTCGATAAAATGCAGATAAGCATTCTCGCCGACGATTATGAGAGTATGCTCGAACTGACCCGCTCCCCGCGCATTCAGCCGGAAGTAGGACTGGAGCGGTATTTCGAGCCTTACCCCGTCCGGCACATAAACGAACGAGCCTCCCGACCAGACCGCCCCGTGCAGCGCCGCAAACTTGTGGTCGGTCGGCGGCACGAGCTTCATGAAATGTGAGCGTATCATCTCCGCATACCGCTCGTCATGCATTGCGCTTTCGAGATCGGTATAAACTACACCACTCTCTGCGACTTCCTTGCGGACGTTGTGATATACGAGCTCACTGTCGTACTGGGCACCGACCCCCGCGAGGGATTCCCGCTCCGCCTGAGGAATACCGAGCTTCTCGAACGTCTCCTTTATATCGTCGGGAACGCTTTCCCAATCGTTCTGCATACGCTTTTCCGGTCGGATATATGCAACTATCCTGTCCATATCGAGGCCGCTTATATCGGGACCCCATGCGGGCATTTCCAGCCGTTCATACACTTTGAGGGCGTGGAGCCTGAATTCCGTCATCCACTCGGGATCGCCCTTTTCCTGCGATATCTCGCGGATAATGTCGGGAGTTATGCCGCAGCCGAGAAAGCTGCTCTCGTCCTCCTCATACCGGAAATCGTAGAACGCGCGGTCAATATCCGCGACCTGTGTTTTTTCTTTCATTGTATCACCGTCCGATATATTTGTCGAAGCCGTTTGCGGTGATCTCATCTATGAGCTCAGCGCCGCCCTCGGCAGTTATCCTGCCGTCGGCGATTATATGCGTCCTGTCAACTGTCAGGGCTTCGAGTATCTTTGTGTTGTGCGTGATGATGAGGAGAGAACCGCCGGTCTGCTCACGATAGGCTTTTATGCCCGCGGAAACAGTCTTTACCGCGTCAACATCAAGGCCGCTGTCCGTTTCGTCGAGAATGGCGAGCTTAGGCCGGAGCACAAGAAGCTGCAGTATCTCGGCTTTCTTCTTCTCACCGCCGGAAAATCCGACGTTGAGCTCTCTTTCCGCATAGGCGCTGTCCATGTTGAGAACGTCCATTGCGGCTTTCAGCTTTTTCTTGAAATCGAACAGCTTTATCCGTTCTCCGGTAACATTCTCATATGCGCTTCGCAGAAAGGAAGAGAGGGTTATCCCGGGTATCTCCACCGGATTCTGGAACGACAGGAATATCCCGAGTTTTGCGCGTTTATCCGGCGTAAGCCCGGTGATATCCTCGCCGCGGAATGTGATGCTGCCGCTTGTTACGGTGTACTCGGGGCTTCCGATGATCGCGGAACCGAGGGTGGATTTGCCCGCGCCGTTTGGTCCCATTATGACGTGAGTGCTGCTCTCTTCTATTGTGAGCGAGACTCCGTGAAGTATTTCCTTACCGTCTGCCGATGTGTGCAGTCCGGTGACATTAAGCAGTTCTGACATAGTGTTCACCTACAATTTCTATAAATACTATTGAATTACTATGATTTATTATACAACATAGTCTCTGTTTTGTCAATAGTTATTTTTCAAATCCCGCTGCATTGTATTCCCGCAGACGCAGACTCTGTTTCAGCCGTCTCTGTTGCAATTTTACGGGTTTTATGCTATAATTCATGTGTCCTCAATAACTGCCTTTTGGCAGTTATTGACTGAAAATCTGCAAAACAGATTTTCAGATGTTGTTTAAATGCTCCTGCGGTGCATTTAAACAACGGACACATTCCTTGTTGAGCAGACATTAATTCGGTAGGAGGAGGAGCAATGACACTATATGTCAGCGATCTTGACGGGACGCTTCTTAGCGATGAGGGAAAGCTTAAACCGCGCACAGCGGATATGCTCAACCGCTTTATAGACGGAGGCACGCTGTTTTCGTACTGTACAGCCCGCGGTCTTGCAACAGCCGGAGAGATAATGTCGGAGGTCAGGATAAACGCTCCGGTGGTGCTCATGAACGGCGTATATATCTATGATCCCGTGACCGGGGAATATCCCGTCCGCAATATGTTCGGTGAGCGCCAGTGTGAACTGCTGCGGAACGTGGTGACCGAAAACGGCGAGACGCCTATGATATTTGCATTTATAGACGGCAGGGAGCGCGTGAGCTTTGTGAAAGACGCCGCAAATCTGAAAAAGCATCTTTCCCGCCGTAAGGGCGACAGCCGCCGGAGACCGCTTGCGGACAATTCGGGACTTTTCGACGGCGAGATGTTCTATGCCGCATTCATAGATCCGGTGAACAAGTCGGCACTTGAGACTGTATTCACCGAGGAGAACGGCTTCCGCACAGCCTGCTACACCGACACATATCCGCCGCACCAGCTCTGGTTCGAGGTGTTCCCTGCAAACGCGGGCAAGGCGAATGCAGTCCGCCGTCTCAAAGAACTCACCGGCGCAGACGAGATCGTATGCTTTGGCGACAACGCGAACGACCTGCCGATGTTCGGCGCTTCTGACAGATGTTACGCTGTCGGGAACGCGATACCCGAAGTGAAAGCTGCGGCAAACGGCGTGATAGGCACGAATGAGCATTACGGAGTCCCGGAATTCATCGAAAAAGAGATCTTCCCGGTTTTCCCCTACACTCCGGCGGACAGATGTGCACCCGATGCAGAACGGTTCACCGAAGCCGTAAGCAAGGCTCTGTCCCGTGAAAGGACAACTATAGGAACACTCAACGAAAAAGCCATACACAATGCGCTCAAATGCTATTACTGCAACGAAGCGGATCACGAAGCGAAGATCGGCGGATTTTACGCGGACGGTGCGGGCGAAAACGGCATTTTCGAGATACAGAGCGCAAACTTCACATATCTTGCAAAAAAGCTGTCGCAGATGCTCCGGGTGAGCCATGTGACAGTGGTTTACCCATACGAAAAAAGATCTCACATCATCTCTGTTAATGAAAGCACAGGCGAGGTGATGTCCGAGACTACGCGCACCGACAACTCTTTCTCGAAGCTGTTTCTGGAGCTGTACCGGCTCAAGGCATTCCTTACCAATCCCAATCTCACGATAAGGATAGCGTTGCTTTCTGTTGACAAGAAGATCTGCTACAAGAACGAGAAGCGCATCCGCCGCAAGGGAATGAAAAAGGAAAAGGTGCCGACCGGCTTCATACAAGAGATCGTTCTTGAAAGCTCTTCGGACTATGCGATATTTCTGCCGGACGGACTTCCCGGCACATTCACGAAAGCCGAGCTTCAGAAACTCTGCCGCACAACAGACGCCGGCATCATGCTTTCCGTCCTCGAATTTGTCGGCGCAGTTCACCGCGTCGGCAAACGCGGCAACGCTATTCTGTGGGGCATAGCCCCCACAGAATAGCTCCCGCGCTTGTGGGGCTCTGCCCCACGCCCCGTGTCCGGCGCTCCCGCGCGTCTTAACAGACGGTTTCGGGGCTTACGCCGCCCCGAGCCCCGCGGCAGGGCAAGCCCTGCACCCGAAGCTGTCGCGATTTACCCGATAGTTTATACATAACAAAAAGATACAGCAGACCCGATTGTTACGAGTCTGCTGTTTTTATATGTTGTGCAGATACTTTCCCGCTCAGCGCGGCAGCTATTAAAGTTTTTTTGGAAAGAGAGAGGGGTCGAGGGGAGAGAGAAAAGCCTTTTTTTACAAAAAAAGGTTTTCTCTCTCCCCCGCGGGGCGTGGGGCAGAGCCCCACACGCGCGTCCGCAGACGCGCCGAGGGTGCAGGGCAGAGCCCTGCCGGGGCGTGGGACGGAGCCTCACACGCGCGTCCGCAGACGCGCTGCACGAGCTATTTCAAGAAACGGCTCTTGAGGAGAATGACTGTGGCGAGAGATGCGAGGACAAGAGCGAGAACAATAGCGACCCATGTATATGGCAGCGGGAGGTCGGTGTTCATGCCATAGTACGCGAAAATTATATTCGGGATCTCAAGAACGATCGTTATGATAGTGAGGGCTTTCATGACGCGGTTCATGTTGTTGGAAATGATATTCGAGTAGGCGTCCATGGTGTTGGACAAGATGTTCGAGTAAATATTCGACATCTCGATCGCCTGCTTGATCTCAACGAGTACGTCCTCAAGCAGCTCCTGATCTTCGTCATAGAGCTTTATCACGCGTCCGCGGAGAAGCTTTTCAAGAACCGTTTCGGTGGATTTGAGAGATGTTGAGAAGTAAATGAGCGATTTCTGAAGTCCGAGGAGCTGAATGAGATGCTCGTTCTTCATCGAAGTGTGAAGCTGTTTCTGAACATAGTTGAAGATCTTCTCGATCTGTTTCAGGTATTGCAGATATTTTGCTGCAATACGAAGAAGAATGCAGAAAACGAACTGGGTCTTGAACTTTGTGTTGACATTCTTCACAACGCCCTTTGAAAAGTCATCTATTATTGCATTCTGTGTAAGACTTACGGACACGACATTCGAGTCCGTAAGGATGATCCCCATAGGGAGCGTGGAATACGAGAAAGTCTCGTCGTCATTTTTTTCCGCTACCGGGTAGTCAAGGACGATAAGTGTCTGACCCTCATCATTCTCGATACGCGAGGACTCTTCCTCGTCAAGTGCGGAACGGATAAAGTCGCGGTCTATCGAAAGCTCGTTCTCAAGCTTTGATATCTCCGCTTCTGTCGGTGCTATCGCGGAGATCCAGCAGCCCGGTTCGAGCTCCTCGACCTCGGTCAGACCTGCACCCGCGGATCTGTAGGTGGTAATCATTGCGTTTTCTCCTTTTATCGGGAGACAGCGCACGGCAAGCCTCCCTCCGAGTATTCTGTACGTCTTCGCCCGTGCGGGTCGCCAGCCATTTATCTCACCCCTTTAATACGTTTCCGGTGCAGTCCGCCTGCACCTATATCTTTTACATTTTATCACAAAAATCCGTTATTTGCAATATATTTGCTGAAATTTCCCTTATTTTTCTCAAAACCCTCTATTCTTCCTTTGATATCCTGTAAATGAAACTGTATGCAATAACACATTGGGATTATTATATGCAGCCCGATCCGTTGTATTGCAGCCGCAAGTACAGCTCATCGCACAGATGTCGGCATACTATTGACAATATAACTGTTTTCTGCTATAATTCACGGTAGGGAGTACAGGACTTTCATCAGACAGAAAGGACATAAAAATGAAGAAATGTTTGAACTGCGGAGCAGAGAATAAAAACGAGAATTTATTCTGCAGCTCCTGCGGAAACAAGGAATTTACCGAACCAAACGATCTGCCGGTACAGCCGCAGCCTACCGTGCAGATGAACGAACCGGCGGCCGCACCGCCTCCGATGCCTCAGCCTCAGTTCCCGCCCATTCCCAGAAAACCGTTCGGAGTATTCGACCTTCTAACGATCCTCGGTTTTGTGTCGTCGATAGTCGGACTTTTCTGCAGCTGGGTCGTGCTTGAGCCGCTTGCAATAGTATCTTCGCTTATCGGCTTCATCAAGGGCACAAGGAGCAAAGGTCTTGCTGCTGCCGGCATCGTTATTGCCGTTATCGCTTTCATTATCCGACTCTTCCTCTCGCTTTACGACAACAACGTCATCGGCAAGTGGGCGGTCGAGGGCATCTTCCGCTGAACCGGTGCAGGGCTTTGCCCTGCACCCGCAGCGCGTCTGCGGACGCGCGTGGGGGGCGCTGCCCCACGCCCCGCGGGGGAGAGAGAAAACCTTTTTTTGGAAAAAAAGGCTTTTCTCTCTCCCCTCGACCCCTCTCTCTTTCCAAAAAAACTTTAGTAGCTGCCGCGCTGAGTGAGACAGTATCTGCACAACATATAAAAACAGCAGACCCGATTGTTACGAGTCTGCTGTTTTTATATACTTTTATGATAACTGACGGGTAAGTCGCGGCAGCTTCGGGTGCAGGGCTTGCCCTGCCGCGGGACGGGGGCGCGTAGCCCCAGCGCCGTCTGCGAAGACAGCGCGTGAGCGCCGTACCGCCGCCCGCGTAGGGCGACCCACATTACTGCTGCTTGTTCTTAGCGGCTTCTATGTCAGCGAGAGCAGCCTTTCTGGAAAGACCGATCTTGCCCTGATTGTCGATCTTGATGATCTTGACGATGATCTGATCGCCGACGTTACAAACATCTTCAACCTTGTCAACGCGTCTGTTTTCAAGCTCGGAGATGTGCACCATGCCCTCCTTGCCGGGAGCAAACTCAACGAATGCACCGAATTCCTTGACACGAACGACCTTGCCCTTGTAGATAGCGCCGATCTCGGGATCGGTAACAATAGACTTGATGGTGTCGATGCAGGCGTTAGCCTTGTCAAGGTCAGCGCCGCAGATGAATACATTGCCCTCTTCGTCGATGTCGATCTTTACGTCGAAGTCAGCGCAGAGCTTCTGAATAACCTTTCCGCCTGTACCGATGACCTCTCTGATCTTCTCTGTCGGAACCTTCATGCCCATCATCTTCGGAGCATACTTGTTAACGGTAGCTCTCGGAGCCGGGATAGCCTTGAGAATGATCTCATCGATTATATAGTCACGAGCCTTGTGTGTCTTTGCAAAAGCGTCCTTGATGATCTCGGGAGTAAGACCGTCGATCTTGAGGTCCATCTGGATAGCTGTGATACCCTTGTGAGTACCGCCTACCTTGAAGTCCATATCGCCGTAGAAGTCTTCAAGACCCTGGATATCAACCATTGTCATCCAACGGTCGCCCTCAGTGATAAGACCGCAGGAAATACCTGCAACAGGCGACTTTATCGGAACACCTGCGTCCATAAGTGCAAGTGTGGAGCCGCAGATAGAAGCCTGGGATGTGGAACCGTTAGAAGAAAGCACCTCGGAAACAAGTCTTATAGCGTACGGGAATTCGTCAACACTGGGAAGAACAGGTTCGAGAGCGCGCTGTGCAAGCGCACCGTGACCGATCTCACGGCGTCCGGGACCGCGGCTCGCCTTTGTCTCACCTACGGAGTATGCGGGGAAGTTGTAGTGATGCATATATCTCTTGGTGTCTTCATCGTCGAGACCCTCAAGCTTCTGGGAATCGCTCACCGGTCCGAGAGTTGCAACTGTGAGCACCTGCGTCTGACCACGGGTGAAAAGACCTGAGCCGTGAACGCGGGGGAGCAGGTTGACTTCTGCTGCAAGAGGACGCATCTGATCCATCTTTCTGCCGTCAACACGCTTCTGCTCATCGAGCAGCCAGCGGCGAACGATGACCTTCTGGAGCTTGTAAATAGCTTCGTCGATCATGGAAGCCTGGTCGGGATATACGGGATCGAATTCCTCATGGATAGCGTCCTTGATGGGCTGGAGGCGCGCTTCACGAACGTTCTTGTCGTCGGTATCGAGAGCGAACTTCACCTTTTCGCCGTACTCTTCGAGGAGCTTGTCGAGGAAGTCGTGATCTATTTCCATAGACGGGAAGCTGAACTTCGGCTTTCCGATCTGTGCCTGAATGTCCTTGATGAACGGGATAAGAGAGCGGTTAATCTCCTCGTGGCCTGCCATGATCGCTTTGAGCATGGTATCATCGTCAACTTCGTTGGCGCCCGCTTCGATCATAACGACTTTCTTTTCGCTGGAAGCGACCGTGAGCTGGAGGTCGGACTTTGCGCGCTGATCGGCATCGGGCATGAGCACGATCTCACCGTCAACAAGACCTACGGAGATGCCGCCGATAGGTCCGTTCCACGGGATATCGGAGATAGAAACTGCAATAGAAGCGCCGATCATGGAGAGGATCTCGGGCTGAGTATCGGGATCGACTGCAAGCACCGTCATGGTGATAGCGACATCATTTCTCATATCCTTGGGGAAGAGAGGACGCATGGGGCGGTCAACGACACGGGAAGTGAGTATAGCCTTCTCGCTCGGACGACCCTCTCTCTTGAGGTAGCCGCCGGGGATCTTACCTACGGCATAAAGCTTCTCCTCGTAATCAACGGAAAGCGGGAAGAAATCAACTCCCTCACGGGGCTTGGGGCTTGCCGCAACATTTACCATTACGACAGTCTCGCCGTAGTGGATCCAGCAGGAACCGTTCGCGAGTCCGCAGACCTTTCCGGTCTCGACCATAAGTTCTCTGCCGGCAAATGTTGTTTTGAACGTTCTGTAGTTTTCAAACATCTGTATTTCTCCTTTTTATGATATTTGAAGAGGTACAGATCAAGCAATAAATTCAATGCGGACATCTTTCGTCTGCACTCAATTTATTGCTGAATCATCTGTACTCTCTCCGTTTCGTGAAATTTGCAAACGGGCAGAGCATCTCTGCCCCGCCCTATCGCCTGCTTACTTTCTGATACCGAGCTTTGCGATTATCGCACGATAACGCTCGATGTCCTTCTTCTGGAGGTAGTTGAGAAGGTTACGTCTTCTACCTACCATTTTGAAGAGTCCGCGTCTGGAATGATGATCCTGCTTGTGGTTCTTGAGATGTTCGGTAAGGTCGGCAATTCTCTTTGTGAGAATAGCGATCTGAACTTCGGGAGAACCTGTATCATTCTCGCTGAGGCGGTTTGCCTCGATGATAGCGGTCTTTTCTTCTTTGAGCATCATGATAAATACACCCCTTTACAGTTTTATTCCGCGCATAGCACAGCAAAGGGCGGGTATCATCTCCACAGGAGCTTAGACCTCAGAGCCGTGGTATGTGCATTACGTTGTCGGAATACAACAACGATGTAATTATACCATAAACGGGCGCGTTTGTAAATAGGTTTTTGAAATTTTTTTGCAGTTCCCGGCTTTTTGCTACACCCACCGTCTTGCGCCAATGATGTGTATGCATCTTATATAACGGTAGCTGTACTCAGAGAGAGGTCTGTTATAGACATCGAAGGTGTGGGCTGTGACAAGGGGCCCGCCGGTTCCGCCTTTGCCCGTGACCAGAAGGCTGTGGTAAAACCCGTCATCGGTGCCGAGCTGAACTACATCGCCGGGTTCCACATCGCTCAGTGGCACCTGCACGCCGAACGGTCCCGCACTCTTGTTGCCGAGCATGAACGCCGCGAAGAACTCCACTCCCGTCCATGCGGCCGCCCTGTCCGAGAGCGAGATATAATACCAGCCCAGATCCGGCGTATAATTCATCACTGCGCCGCCCGCGTAGATGCACTGTGATACAAAGTTCGTGCAGTCTCCGCCCAGCTCCGAAAAATCATAGAAGTCCGGATTTACCCCGAACGCCCATTTCTCCGCGTATGCAAGCATAGCCTCTCTGTCTATTTCGTATGTTTCGAGCATCTCCCTCACCCCTGCAAATAATACTGCCCTGCCTGTTTTGACGCAAGCAGGGTATATTGCATTATATGCAGCCGGTTCGGGCGCTGTCACAGATCACAGCAGCTTTCCGCCCAGCTTCTCTATCATAAGGTATCCCACCTTATACACATCGCCGCAGCCGAAAGTGATGACGAGATCGCCGCTTTCCGCGTTCTTCACCACATAGTCCGCCACTTCCCCGAACGTGGGGAACCATACCGCGCCGTCTATCTTCTCCGCGAGATCTTTTGAATAGATGTTGTAGGTGTTCTTTTCGCGGCTCCCCATTATCTCGGTGAGCACCACCTTATCCGCTATTGCGAGCGCCTCCGCGAATTCGTTCAGCAGAGTTGCGGTGCGGGAATAGGTGAAAGGCTGATGCACCGCCCAGACGCGCCTGAAGTTCATGGCTTTTGCGGTTTCAAGCAGCGACCGCACCTCCGTGGGGTGATGAGCGTAATCGTCAACAAAGGTGATGCCGTTCACTTCCGAAAGCTTCTCGAACCTTCGCACCGAGCCGTGGAACTCATCAAGCCCCTTTACACAGCTCTCAAACCTGCAGCCGTTCTCGACCGCCGCAGCTATCGCCGCCACCGCGTTCAGTATATTGTGAGCGCCGGGAACATGGATCGCCGCTTTCCCGAGGAGCTCTCCCCTGCGCCATACCTCGAACTCGGTATTGAAATCGGAGATGCGGTTTATTGCGGCAGGGTAATAATCGTACTTGTCGCTGCTGCCGAATGTCACCAGACGGGCTTTCGTGTCGGCTGCACTTACCGCCTCCACCGTGTTGGCGTCCCCGCCGTTGTAAACGATAGTTTTTGTGGTCATCTCACAGAACTTCGTGAACGACTTCTTCATGTTATCCATGGTCTTGAAGTAATCGAGATGATCGCAGTCTATATTGAGCACTACCGCGGTGTCCGGGTAGAGCTTCAGGAACGTATCGACGAACTCACAGGCCTCGCAGACCATGGTATCGCTTGTGCCGCAGATGCCGCTCCCGCCTATCGCCTTGAGCTTTCCGCCGATGACTGCGGTAAGGTCGTTCCCGTCCGCCAGAAAGATCTGCGTGAGCATGGAGGTGGTCGTCGTCTTTCCGTGGGTGCCGCAGACGCATACCGCGTTATCGTACATACTTGTGATGAGCCCGAGCAGCACCGAGCGTTCTATTACCGGCACTCCGCTCGCTTTTGCGGCGATAAGCTCCGGGTTGTCCGCCATGATCGCCGCTGTATGCACGATAAGATCGGCGCCCTCTATATTTTCGGCTCTCTGCCCCATATATACGGGGATACCCATGTTCCGCACAGCTTTGAGAGTCTCGGTCTCGTTGTTGTCCGAGCCGGTGAGATAATATCCCTGCTTGTGCAGTATCTGCGCCAGCGGGTACATACCGCTTCCGCCGATACCGATAAAATGGATATGCTTCTTTCCCAAAAGAAAATTCTCCATAAAGTCTCCTTCCCATGCGTACCGACCGCACGCAGTTATCCTCAGTCCGGCCGACTGCATCAGACCGGAGCGGGAAAAATGATCTATATAAATGATTATTCACAGGACAGTTTTTATTATTCCGCGCACCGTATAATTGCACCGAAAACGCTTAAAATACTGGTGACAAAACGGAAAGGAAGGTCGCTGAAAATGAACATAAGCGATATAAGGATAAGAAAAGTGCTTCAGGACGGTCGGCTCAAAGCCGTCGTCTCCATGACGGTGGATAACGCGATCGCCGTACATGACATCAAGATCGTGCAGGGCGATGAGCGGGTGTTTGTGGCAATGCCCAGCAGGCGCGACGAATCGGGAATGTTCCGTGACATTATCCACCCGATAAGCCCCGAAGCCCGCGGCGAGATCGAACATCAGATCATAAACGCATACGAAAAGTATGTATCAGCCCAGCAGTCTGGAAGCCTTTAACAGTGCGAGCTGAGTCTTCGCGTCCTCGATCTCTCCGTTCATCACCATTTCCACCGCCTTATCAAAAGGCACGGTGAACGCTTCGAGGAACTCGTCCTCGTCAAGCTTCTGCTTGTCTTTATGCAGTCCCTTGGCGAGATACATATGTATCACTTCGCTGTCGTAAGCGGGGGTGGGGTAAAGACAGCCGAGATATGTGAATTCATCGGCGGTGTTGCCGGTCTCCTCCCGGAGCTCCCGCTTCCCGCATTCGAGGTGGCTCTCGCCCCATTCGAGCTTGCCCGCGGGTATCTCGGTAAGAACTTTCCCGTGAGGATAGCGGAACTGACGCACCAGATACACTTCGTTGTTTTCGGTAAGCGCGACTATGCACACTCCGCCCGGGTGGCGGACCACATCACGCTTTGCTTCTTTTCCGTTTTCGAGCAGGGCTGTATCGCTGTACACGTCGATGACGCTGCCCTTGTATTTAAGCTCGCTTGCTACCTGTTTTTCCGTAAGTTCCATTCTTCCGTTCCTCCGTATATATCAATCCTGTATTATATAGCATACGTTGCTGTAGACCTTCTTTTCCGGTATGAGCGCGATGAACTCGTCGAGAGTTATGACGCCGCAGACGTCGTTCTTCTCTTCGCCCTGCATACGGGCAAGGAATACGAGCATACCCGACGGAGACAGCTTCCTGAGCTGCTTCATCACAAGCTTCATATCCTCGAAAAGCTCCGCCGACCGCAGCGTCAGACTGTAGTGGTCTTTCCCGTTCTCCCGCCAGAAGAGCTCTTTTTCACCGTGCTCAAAGTCAAAGTCGCAGATATCGAACGAACCAAGCATATCCGGCGTTCCGTCCTTCCGGAGCTCAAACCACTCTCCCCGCATTTTCGCGGCGAAAGGGTAATCCTCCGCGAAAGCCTGACCAAAGCCGCCGGTTCTCGAAGCGACGATACTGCCGCAGCTTATATTCATTCTGCAGGACGCGC
The DNA here is from genome assembly GCA_017635095.1 of Ruminiclostridium sp. Classification (GTDB taxonomy): domain Bacteria; phylum Bacillota; class Clostridia; order Oscillospirales; family Ruminococcaceae; genus Ruminiclostridium_E. The sequence continues at coordinate 53,361 of JAGBMA010000231.1, forward strand.
CCGCCGACAGCACTTTTATATCGTATGACATTTATTCTCCATTATCTCAGTATATCACAGCGCCGTACTTCTGCGCCGCTTTTTTCAGTTCGTCCGGGTCGATAAGGCTCGTTCCGTCGATCATAGCCCGCCCCTGGTAGAGCATCACCGCAAGCTTTATGGCGATCTCGTCCTCGCCGCTGAACATGACGGGAAGCGTTGCCATATGGGCGTTGTCCGCGAAATCGAGAACATCATCGGGGCTGTTTATCTGTATCCTTAGCACATCACAGCCGCTCTGCTCACAGGCGGCTATAAGATCTTCGCCCATACCAGCGTTGCATTCGATAGGCTCCGAGATCTCGGTGGTGTCATGCTCAAGGAAGAACGCCGAGCGCTCATTCGCCAGCATAAGCGAGTCTATGTACTCCGTCTCGGGCGCCATATATCCCTCGGAGGATATTATATTCTGCAGCCTTGTATGACTGTCATCGTCCAATCCGATAAACACGTCCGTTCCCGCTTCGAGAAGCTCCGTAAGCTCATCGTCCGTGAGCCTGCATTTCTTCGGGCGCACAGCAAGAGGTATCTTTGCATAGGGCTTGATGCGTCTTATGCCCTCGGCAAGCGTCTCCGTATCGTCCGCGGATATGCCGAAGCAAAGCGCTCCGAGACTCTGCATCACAATAAGCGCGGCGTCCGCCGGAAGCTCATGCTCGGTCTTCAGCTCGTCGTCAACGTTCAGCATAACATAGACCGGGCAGCCGTATTTCCTGCATTCAAGAAACGACGCGCGAAGATCCGCCAGCATCGTCATTCCGTCAAGCATGAACGCGCCGGTGCTTTCCGTGTCGATAAGATCGAGCTTCTCCTTATAGATCGTTTTAAGCTCGGTGAATGAAGTCTCTCCGTAAGGGATAGTCATTTCACCGCTCGGTGCTATGAACGTGAAATTGTCGGTGTTTATTGCAACAGGCCGTAAACAGTCGTCTGTCATCATATTTCCTTTCGTCGTTTGTTTATCGCAGTCATGTCAGAACTGCGGCTTCGTCACATCTTCTCCGGCGCTTCGACTTTAAGCAGGTCGAGCAGGTTCTTTATGACCGTCTTTACCGCCGTGCAGAGCGCAAGTCTTGACATGACCACTTCCTCCGCTTCGCCCTTGATCTTGCAGCTGTCATAGAATTTGTGGAAAAGCTGGGCGAGCTCGTAAACGTATCTCGTGATGCGGGACGGGTTGTATGCAGATGCAGCCTCGTTCACTGTATCCGGGAGAGCCGCGATCTTGCGGATAACTGCAAGCTCGGCTTCGTCGGTGAACACGAGCTTTTCCGACGGCATCTCTGTGAACTTTACGCCTTCTTCCTCAAACTTGCCGAGCATACGGCAGATACGCGCATGTGCGTACTGCACATAGAACACGGGGTTCTTCGAGCTCTCCTCGATAGCGAGATCAAGATCGAACTCCAGGTGGGTATCGGGATCACGGAGGTTGAAGAAAAATCTCGCCGCGTCCATAGGTATCTCGTCAAGCAGCGTCGCAAGAGTTATCGCCTTGCCGGAGCGCTTTGAGAGCTTTACTGTCTCGCCGCCGCGCACGAGCCGCACCATCTGCATTATCACGATATCGAGCTTATCCGCGTCTACGCCCAGAGCTGTGAGTGCCGCTTTCATTCTTGCGATATATCCGTGATGATCCGCGCCGAGGATATCTATCGCCTTGTCAAATCCGCGGGTCACAAGCTTATTGTAATGATATGCGATATCGGGCACGAAATATGTCGGAACTCCGTTGGCGCGCACAAGAACTCTGTCCTGATCGTCGCCGAAATCGGACGCCTTGAACCATACCGCGCCGTCCTTCTCGTAGGTGACTCCCTTGTCCTTGAGCATCTGCACGATCTCCGCGACCTTGCCGCTCTCGTGAAGGCTGCTCTCCTTGAACCATGTATCGTACTTTATACGGTACTTGAGCAGGTCGTCCTCAAGCCCCCGGATATTTATGGGAAGCGCATAGTCAACGAGCGCTTTCCTGCGTTCCTCCTCGGATACGCTCATGTACTTGTCGCCGTACTTATCCGCGAAAGCTTTCGCGTGGTCGATGATATCCTGACCGTGGTAGCTGTCCTCGGGCATTTCCTCGGTGCTGCCGAAAATCTGTTTATAGCGTATATCGAGACTGAGCCCGAACTTGTTCACCTGATTGCCCGCGTCGTTTACATAAAACTCCCGCTCAACGTCATAGCCCGCGTACTCCAGCACCGACGAAAGACAGTCGCCTATCGCGCCGCCCCGGGCATTTCCGATATGCATGGGGCCGGTGGGATTCGCGGAGACGAACTCCACAAGCACTCTTCTGCCCTGTCCGAGATCGGTCTTTCCGTAATCCGCCCCCGCGCTTATTGCAGCATTGACCGTTTCCGCGAACCATAGCGGCTTCAGGAAAAAGTTGATAAATCCGGGGCCCGCAACTTCGATGCGGCCGAAGAGCGTTCCGTCAAGCACCGCAGCCTCGGATATGAGCCCGGCAGTCTCTCTCGGATTTTTTCTGAACACTTTCGATGACGCAAGTGCGGCGTTGCAGGAAAAATCGCCGTGAGAGCTGTCGGCAGGCTGCTCCACCGTAAAGGGCGGTATCGGCTCAGCCGGGAGTTTACCCTCCGCGGTAAGTCTGCCGAGAGCGTTCATAACGATCTCTTTTACTTCGTTCTTTGCTTTTTCTGTCATATTTACTTTCATTTTTCTGTTATCCTTTTTTGTTTATTACCGGTGTCATTTTTCCGGAGCGTTCGTGTCTTACTTGCCAGTCTGTATTAAATGCGCGGAGTTGAATAGTTCCTGCTTTACCGTATAGTTCGCGGAGAAAGCAGCCGCCTGTGACAAACTCGGGTGAGCAGGTGCTCCGGGCGGCTTATTCACCGCCGCGCGTTCGCGGTTCATCCCCGGAAGGTGTTACGAGTATTTCCATCTCGTTCTCGGAAACAAAGTCGTTGTTTATATCTATACTGTACTTGAACCAGAGCCTTCCGCCGACTTCGCCGAGGGTGTTGTCAACATCATAGGTGTTGATGCCCATGGTGAAATCACCGAAAGGCGTACCGTAAACACAGTGATGCTTGACATTCTTCTCCACGCAGAGGGTAGATGCGGCGGGACCTGTTCTCTCGACGGTTATGCAGTTCCCGTCGGCGGTTATGCTTACGCTGCAGTTCTCGTAGCCTATGCCCTCGGACTCCTCATAGCTTATAACGAAGCCCTTTCTGGAATGCCTGAAGCTGCCGACGGTGAAAAACTCGATCTTCTCCTCGTCGTCCTCGGACTTGACTATGCTCGTAATATTCAGATCAACAGGTATCATAGCTTATCCTTTCAGGCGTCAACATCTACGGCAAGGCTCACCAGCCGGTTTATTGCATCGCTGTATTCATAGCCGCTCGCTTTCATGAGCCTCATGAAGGAGCTTTCGGGGGTAAATCCCGGAATGACCGATACACGGCGGAGCAGGACCCTGTCACCTGCAAGACGGAACGACATCTTCGCGTAGCCCTTGAAGCTGAAAAAGCGGAAAACCTTCTTGGCGGTGTTGTAGATCTTATCGCGCTGTTCCGGCGTTACCTCCGGGGCGATAATGTAATCCGCGGTATAGGAAACGGCGGAGTTTATACCGTGATCCTTGACTACTTCCCCGAGCACGGTAGTCTCGATCTCGTAGGCATTTCCGAGGACCGCACACTCTATCGTGCGTCCCGAGATCTCTTCCTCGACGATGGCGGTATGGTGGTGGGAAAAGGCGATCTTGGCCGCGGCTTTAAGTTCCTCCGCATTGTGGACTATATTTGCGCCGATAGAGGTTGAACAGCTCGAAGCCGATACATAAACGGGGTAATTCAGTATCTTCTCGGCTTCCGCGATCTTCTCGCCGATGATGTTCATGTCACTTCGTTCCAGCACCGCAAACTTCGGCACATCGACTCCCGCAGACGAGAGCAGTATATGGGTGAGCGCCTTATCCGTGCAGTACATCGCCGTTTCGGGGTCACAGTCCACATACGGTATCTTCGAGAGCTTCAGAAGTGACTGGATACGTCCGCCCTCACCGTATTTTCCGTGGAGCACGGACATCACCGCATCGACGCGCTTTATTGCAGTCGAGCCGTCGGACATTATGGTGATTATCCCTGCGTGGAGCGGATCCGGGCTTATTATCGCGGAACAGCAGTCGCTGGACATTTCCCATGTCCCGTCGCGTATCTCGTCGAAGCTTCCCGGGAAGTAAAGCCACCTGCCCGCCTTCGTGATACCGATCGGCGTTACATCGTACCTGTCGTGCGAAAGCCCGTTCAGAAGTGAGTATGCCGACATGAGCGAGATCTTGTGATCCTTTGTGGCGCCGCCGAAAAGAACGGCTATCCTGATTTTTGCCATTTCGTTTTCCCCTCAAAAATGCATTATTATGTTATTATAACACATTATACTCATTTTTTCAATACCGTTTTGATAAATAATGTGTCCTCAATAACTGCCTTTTGGCAGTTATTGCCTGAAAGTCTGTATAACAGACTTTCAGATGTTGTTCCAATGAACCTGCGGCGCATTGGAACAACGGACACATTCCTTGATGTCAAGCTCATTTCGTCCTTCGGACGAACAAAAGTGCAAGGAAAATCTTAAAATATATAAATTTTCCTTGCACTTTTGCAACCGTGAAAAGCCTTCAAGCTGCGCTATGAAGACTTTTC
>JAGBMA010000232.1 GCA_017635095.1 Ruminiclostridium sp.
CTTCGTCGGCTTTCCTTGTATCCGATGCCAGAGCAGGATGCTCTGACTATGCCGCCCCAATAGCGCATGGATGCGCTTTAATCAGCGGCATAAGAGCTATTCTCATTTTCTCTTTTCAAAGCGGTTTTTAGAGGTACCCTGAACAGAAATAAAACGGAGGTGTCACAATGAAGAGAATAGTTGCAATAAACGCAAGTCCCCGTGCGGGCTGGAATACTTCAGCACTTGTGAATAAAGCCGCTGACGGAGCAAAAGCCGAAGGCGCAGATATCGAACTTTTCGACTTATACAAACTCGATAGGTTCACCGGCTGCATTTCCTGTTTCGGCTGCAAGCTTGCACCGAACGAGGGAAAATGCATATATAAAGACGGTCTTGCGCCGGTGCTTGAAGCCGTTCGGAATGCTGACGGTCTTATAATAGGAACGCCGAATTATCTCGGTGATGTGTCGGCAGGCTTCCGCGCATTGTATGAACGCCTTATATTCCAGTCGCTGACCTATAAGAAGACCCCAAACAGCTACAATGACAGAAAGATACCGGTACTGATGATAATGACGAGCAACGCGGACGAGGCGTTTTACCTGCCGCTCGGATATAATAAGATGCTCAGAGGCTATCAGCAGACGCTTGATTCGTTCGTCGGAAATACGAAGCTGATGATAGTCGGAAACACCAAACAGGTCAGGGATTACAGCCGTTTTGAGTGGACTGTGTTCGATACTGCGGCAAAGGACGAACGGCACGAAAAGGTCTTTCCCGAAGAATGTAAAAAAGCCTTTGAAACAGGCGCAAAAATGGTCAGAGAACCGTGGTGAATACAATGAAAAAAGGAGAGAAATAATATGCACTTTACAGGAACAGTTTACCGCAACCCCTATTGGGAAACATTCCCGCTTTTGCAGATAACACAGGGCTGCACACATAACAAATGCAAATTCTGCACCATGTACCGTGATGTTCCTTTCAAAATGCAGCCTATGGAGTGGATAGAACAGGACTTGCAGGAAATAGCTTCTATCGCACCTAATGCGACAACGATCCAGCTTTTAAGCGCAAATCCGCTTGCTATGACATACGATAGGCTTGCACCCATACTCGAAATGATAAACAGATATCTGCCGAAAATGGAGTACATCTATGCTGCAACCAGAGTGACCGACATTCGCAACAAGACTGTTGAACAACTCAGAAGCCTGAAAGAAATGGGACTTCGTGAGATCTCCCTCGGCGTGGAAAGCGGTGACGATCGGACACTTGAGCGCATCAACAAAGGCTACACTTCCGCAGATATTCTGAAGCAATGCCACAAGCTGGAAGATGCAGGCATCGACTACTGGATGACGTTTCTGAACGGTGTGGCAGGCAGAGAACACAGCCACGATCATGCAGTCAATTCCGCAAAGATATTCAGTCAGTGCAAGCCGATGCTCGTCGGTACGGGCGGACTGACCTTGTTCCCCGGCACGCCGCTTTTGGAGGAAGCACAGAGGGGCGAGTTTGATCCGCTTTCCGAAAAGGAAATGCTTATTGAGCTGAAAACCTTTGTGGAGAACCTGACCTGTGACTGCAAGTTCATCACACATCACACGGTTTCGGGCAAAAATCTGACCGGTCCGGACTTTCTCAACCGCAAGGACAGCATTATTGCAGCTCTTGAACACGAGATAGAACACGGTGATCCGGACGCTATGGCAGCGATCAGGAACAGGAAAAGGACGCTGTGATCTTCTTTTGTTTTACACATCGGCAATTGCCGATTTGTATGATGTAATATACTCAGCACATCAAGGAAAGTGATAAAAATGGACATAGATATGGGTACCTCTAAAAACCGCTTTGAAAAGAGAAAATGAGATAGCTGCGTCGGATACAAGGAAAGCCGACGAAGCCGGGCTGGCGCCCGGTTAGGAGGTTTGACGCAGTAGACGGCGTGGCTAGCTCTTTTTCTCTCAAA
>JAGBMA010000233.1 GCA_017635095.1 Ruminiclostridium sp.
CCGAAGGACGAAATGAGCTTGACATCAAGGAATGTGTCCGTTGTTTAAATGCACCGCAGGCGCATTTAAACAACATCTGAAAATCTGTTTTGCAGATTTTCAGCCAATAACTGCCAAAAGGCAGTTATTGAGGACACATTTATTATGCATCACTGCTGTATCACAGTCTCCATGAGGCTGCTTCGCGCCTGCTCTCAACGAAAGTACGGTAGATGCCTTCGGACTGCATGAGGCTTTCGTGAGTGCCGCTCTGGGCGATCTTTCCGTTCTCGATGACAAGTATCTTATCGGCGCTGCGCACGGTCTTGAGCCTGTGTGCGATCATAATGATAGTCTTCTCCTTTGTGAGCGCGTCGATAGCTTTCATAAGGTCGGCTTCGTTCTCGGGGTCAACGTTTGCGGTGGCTTCATCGAGCACGATTATCGGTGCGTCCTTCATTATCGCGCGGGCAATGGAGATACGCTGTTTTTCGCCGCCGGAGAGCGATGCGCCGCCCTCCCCTATCACTGTGTCGTAGCCGTCGGGGAGCTGCATGATAAAGTCGTGACAGCAGGCTTTTCTGGCTGCATCGACGACTTTCTCCATAGGCGCGTCGGGCTGGCCGAAACGGATATTGTTGGCGATAGTATCGGCGAAAAGATATACCCGCTGGAATACGAAGCTGTAATTCTTCATGAGAGCGTCCATGCTGTATTCGCGGACGTCTTTTCCGTCAAGCATGACCTTTCCCTCGTCAACGTCCCAGAACCGCGAAAGAAGCGAGGTCAGGGTCGTTTTTCCGCCGCCGGAGGGACCCACGATGGCTGTCGTGGTGCGTTCCGGTATATCGAGCGAGATACCGTCGATTATCTTCCTTTTCTCGTAGGCGAAACCTATATTCTCGGCGGTTATATTGCAGTGCTCCGGCGTTATGTCCTTGCCGGAAATGTCCATCTGCGGCGTGTCGAGTATCTCCTGCGCCTGGCGGACGCTCACATCGACGGTGCGCAGAAGCGCGGAGTAATTGCCGGCGCTGTCAAGCTGGGCATAGATGAGATACGAGCTTATTATCATCACGATGCAGGTCAGCAGATCCATACTTCCCGCTATATGCATAAGCACCGACGCAAGCACGATAACGGTACCCACAGCTTTGAGCCAGAATGACTGGAGCGTCATGAACGGTATGAGCTTCAGCTCCATAGCCGAGTTCGCGTGCTCATTCTCGTCAATGGCGGTATTTAGCTCACGGCTCCTGACACCGGTAAGGCGGAATGCCTTTACCTCAAAAATGCCCTGGATATACTCGATGACTTTTGCAACAAGGGCGCTGTCCTTTTCGAGCTTCTGCTTTGCCATACCCGCGCTTACTTTCATCATTCCGCTGTTTATGGCGAAGAAAACCGCAAGTCCTCCGCAGAGTATGAGCCCTATCCTCCAGTCATAGAACAGCAGCATAACCGTTATCACCGCTGTGGAGAGCAATCCCGAGCATACCAGCATAACAACTCTGGTAGCCACGTTTTCAAGGTTCTGCATCGTATTTGTGGTCACGGACATTATCCGTCCGAGGCTGTTTTCATTGTAATATCCCATAGGCAGGTAGCGCAGGTGCTCCGCGATCTCCATTCGCTTGTTGGCACAGGTGTTGTAGCCGCCCTCGGTCTGGAGCATGGTAGCCTTGCTTTTGAGCAGCCCGGCTCCGATAACGCTCACAAGCATTATCCCGAGACAGATAAGGCAGGTCTGCGGGGTGACGCTGTTTTCGAGAAGCGCCTTTACCATGCAGGCTATCGCGGGTATTTTGAGCGCTTCGAACATAGCCATGAACAAATTCAGCAGGATAGACGCATAGAACCTTTTCCTGTCCTCAGCCCTGCAGAAATCAAAAAAGTTTTTCAGTATCTTAAACATCTTCCTCACCGTCCTTTGCCGAAATGTGCGCAGCCCACATGGAGCTGTAAAGACCGCCCTCCGCCAGCAGGCTGTCATGGGTACCCTGCTCGGCGATACTGCCGTCCTTTATCACATAGATGCGATCAGCGTTCTTGACTGTCGAAAGTCTGTGAGCGATGACGATAAGGGTCTTGCCGTCAACAAGTTTCGCCACGCTGCGCTGGATAAGCGCTTCATTTTCCGGGTCGGTGTAGGCTGTAGCCTCGTCGAGTATTATGATATCCGCGTTTTTGAGCATCGCTCTCGCTATGGCGATACGCTGACGTTCACCGCCGGAAAGATGCCCGCCGGAGGTGCCGACTACCGTATCATATCCGTTTTCGAGCCCCATTATGAAGTCGTGGCAGCCGCACTTTTTCGCAGCTTCCTCGACCTGCGCGTCGGTGGCGGACCGGTCTCCGAGCCTTATGTTCTCGCGCACCGACATATCTAACAGGAAATTATCCTGTGAAACATAAGCGATCTTTCTGTTATAGTCGTCAAGCGGGATATCCTTTATGTTCACACCGCCGAGAGAGACACTTCCCCCGTTCACGTCCCAGAGACTTGCGATAAGTCTTGCTATGGTGGACTTGCCGCTTCCGGAAGGCCCCACAAGCGCCGCGAACTCGCCCTCGTGTATCGTCATCGAGACCCCGTGCAGTATCTCTTTGTCCGAGTAGCTGAAACGCACGTTATCAAGTTTTATATCGCCGCCGTTTATTGCTGCAGTAATTTTTTCGGGGCGCTTCATCTCCGGCGCGTCGAGTATGTTTCTCACCTCGGTGACTATCGTATCCATCTGCGCGATATCGTCCGAGTACGACATCACTCTTATGAGCGGTTCGATAAGACCAACCGTAAGTATTATGATCGTGATGAAATCCGCGGTGGCTATACCGCCGTTCATGGTCATCACTCCGCCGATCGGCAGCACCGAGATCATGGTCGCGGGCATTATGCACATAGCAAAGGTCATATAGACGTTGCACTTTCTCATCCAGTCAACAAAGCTCGCGGCGCTTTCCTTTGCGGCAGCGGCGAATTTCTCGTAGCTCGACTGAGCCTTTCCGAAGACCTTTATGACCTCGATGCCGTTTATGTACTCGGTCGTTACCGCGTTCAGCGCTTTTGTAGCCTTGACTGCCCTGCTGTAGTTCTCAGTGTAGCCGAACATCATCAGAGCGTAGCAGACAAGCCCGAGGGGGACTGTTATGAGGGAGGCAAGACCGAGCTGCCAGTTCACGGTGAATGCGTATATCATTATTATGACCGGCGCACCGATACCCGTTGTAAACTCGGGCAGTATATGGGCAAGCGTTGTCTCGATGCTGTCGATACGCTCCACGAGTGTGCTTTTCAGGGATCCGGAGGGCTGATCCATAACGTCTCCGAGCGGCATCTTCGCCAGCTTATCCAGTGCTTTTTTGCGTATCACCGCAAGCGTGTGGAACGTAGCAAGGTGGGAATTTGCCGTAGAAAGCGCATGGAACAGCGAATGTCCCAGCCATAGCGCGAGGATTATCGCGCAGTTTATTATGTACGCATTTGTGTCGGTACTGCCTCCGAGCAGATCCTTCACGATCTGCGCTATGAAGTAGTACGGCACGATGCCGCATAACATACTTATTGCCGCAAGAACTACGCTTGCGATGAATTTTCCTTTCCGCTCGCCGGACTGGCGCAGAAGCCAGCCGAAAGAGCCGTGCTGATCTTTAACCACTGTGGTTACTCCTTTCTGTTCCTGTAACTCTGCGGCGTCACGCCCATAACATCACGGAATGCCGCGGAGAATTTTGATGAATTGTCATAGCCGAAGCGCTGGGCGATCTCGGAGATATGGATATCGCTCTCGGAGACGAGCACGGAAGCCGCCGCTTTCATCTTGTACCCTTTGATATACTTAATGTCTGCTCATCAACCGCGAAAAGTCTTCATAGCGCAGCTTGAAGGCTTTTCACGGTTGCAAAAGTGCAAGGAAAATTTATATACTTCCCGCCCTTCCCGTCGCGCAGCTCCTTGCCGGTAAGCGAGAGAAAGATCTCTTCAAGGCTCGGATCCTGCCGCGTCATATTGCTTACGGAAAGCCCGCATTCAAGCGTTATCCCGATTATCCGGTCGATCACTACGCTGTCCTTTGCGTACCTTATGCTGCATTTATCCCCGTCCCGTGTGACCTTGTGAACGCCGTCAATCTGAGAGACTTTCTGTGTGAACAGTCCGATGTCTCCGGACTCCGGCATGAACTCCGTTATCAGCTCGGTATCGCTGCCCATAAGCCCCATTATCTCGTCCTTTGTTCCCGCAGCAATCACCTTTCCGTGATCTATGATCGTTACGCGGTGGCAGATCTCCTCGACTTCCGGCATATAGTGGGTCGTGTAGAGAACGGACGCTCCGCCCTCATTCAGGGCACGGACATTTTCAAGGATACGGTTGCGGGACTGGGGGTCGATGCCGACAGTCGGCTCGTCCATTATCACCAGTTTCGGTGAATGCACTATCCCGCAGGCAAGGTTCAGTCTGCGCTTCATTCCGCCGGAAAACTCGCTCGCCTTCTTGTTCTTTACGTCGGTAAGTCCCACAAAATCGAGAGCCTTCGCGGTCCTGTCCTTAAGCTCGCTGCCGGAAAAACCGTAAAGCGAGCAGAAAAAGCTGATATTCTCCTCCGGCGTAAGCTCCGGGTATATCGCGAGATCCTGCGGGACATAGCCGATATTGCGGTTCCACTTCCGGAGCGGCTTGTCGCCCTCAAAGAGTATTTCCCCGGCATCATATCCCACAAGACCGAGAATGCAGTTTATCGTTGTGCTCTTGCCCGCGCCGTTGGGACCTAAGATACCGTGTATCTCGCCCTCTCCGACAGAGAGCGAAAGCCCGTTTACTGCGGTCATATCCTTGTATTTCTTTTGCAGTTTCTCAACTTTTACAATAGACATCACATCAGCTCCTTTGTAACTTATGAATATTTTTGCATTTTTATTCACATATATCAGTTTATCACTTTCTGCCCCGCTTGTCAATTAGCGGAGGCTAATTTCGTAGGTTTAGACAATCCGCGGGTTGACAGGACGCCAATTTGGTGATACAATGAATATTATTGAACATATATTCACGAGAGAGGTATGGCGTATGGCAATGATATTCAATGATGAGACCCGCGAAAAAATGCGGATACAGCTTCTCGAAACAGGGTTTGCATCTATAAAGCTGCACGGGCTGAAAAAGACCTCGGTGACAGATGTGGCAAATTCGGCGGGTATTGCCGCAGGAACATTCTACAAATTCTTTGACAGCAAAGAAGAGTTCGTGTATCAGATCGTGGTTTACAAGCGCGGCAGGATCAAGGAGTATTTCCGTGAGCTGTCAAAAAACGGAAGGCTCGACAAAGAAGCCTTCCGCAAGTTTCTCACCGCAGTCACGCTTGAGGACAACAACCTGTTCGACCACCTTGACGAACGGGAGATGAAAATGCTGATGGCGCGCTGGCCGGAGGAATACTGGAAAAACGACAGCAACGACGAGATGACTGCGGAATGGCTGCTGAACTCTCTGGACGGAGTACGCCGGGATATCAATATGAAGGTTTTCGACAATCTTTTCAAATCCCTTTCCCTGATACGTTACGGGCGCAGTAAAATGTACGAAGAACAGTATGAAGAAACGATAGCTGTTTATATCGACGCTGTCGTAAGGTATGTTTTCGGAGAGCAGTGACAGAGATACGACAAAAGATTCTGTCCATAAGGCAAAGATACTCCGCGAAACAGAAAAGTCAGCGGTCTTGAAAATGTTTTACATCACTCTGACATCGGGATTGTTCTCGCCGAATTTTTCTCTGAGCATAGCGTTTATCTCGTCACGGCTTTTTCCCTGCTTTTCCGCCTGTTTTATCGTCTTATAAGCCTTGAAAAGCGTTGATGTACCGATCTCGGAACTGAAATATCCTATGCCCTGATTCCATGCCAACAGCTCGAAAACATCATCGAAAGCCGCCGAGTCTATACCGTGTGCATAAGCTTTTACAAGCTCTCTTGTTGCCTGTCTCATTCGTCCTGCACCCACAGCATTCGTGAGTGACAGAAGAAGTCTTATCTCATACGGCAAGTGCCGCTTTCCGTCATTCCATGTCAGGTCCCAGAAATCAACAGCTATCTGACCAAGCCTTTCATCAATTATCGGCATATTGGTGAGAGCAGCCGGACGCATCGGAATATCTCCCTTATCCTCCCGGATCTCTGTGCGGTAAAAGTATGCGTGAAACTCGTTTTCGGCAGTCTTTTCGGTATGACGCTCGAATCCAAGCTGCTCCATTACATCGTAAAGCGGCAGCGGCTCGAATGTCTGCACGACTTCGATCCCGGAGCCTGTCGTGATCTCCATAGCCTGCTTTTTAAGACCGGGGAAGAAATTTCCGGCGATGCCTCTTACATCAACTTTCTTAAAATCCGTTATCTTGTCTTTCCAGCTTTCGTAGCTCATATTTCTGCTCCTTTTCTTATTTCGGTTATTTGTCCGTCAAGCGATATTACTGCGACTTCAAGCGGAACATTCTTACCGCTTGCGGCAATTGCCCGCTTTACTGCAAACTCAAGCCCGCCGCAGCACGGAACTGTCATTCTCGTAAGTGTGATGCTCCTGATGTCATTCTCACGGAAGATGCCGGTCAGCTTTTCTGTGTAATCGACGCTGTCGAGCTTCGGGCAGCCGATAAGTGTGATCTTTCCGGCAATGAAATCCGCGTGAAAATTCCCATAAGCGTATGCGGTGCAGTCGGCGGCTATCAGCAGATCAGCTCCGTCAAAATACGGCGCATTCAGTGATACCAGCTTTATCTGCACCGGCCACTGTGCCAGACAGCTTTGCGCATGTGTGTTTTCTGACGGCATTTTACGGGTATTCAGTGATCGCATAGCACTTCCGGGGCAGACATGATCTCCGACTTTTTTCTGTTTGTTCAGCTTTGCAGCTGATTCATCGTAAGCCGCAGCTTCACGTTCGATGAAATGTATCGCGTCGGCAGGACAGACGGGAAGACAGTCCCCGAAACCGTCACAGAAATCATCGCGCATAAGCTTTGCTTTGCCGTTCACCATGCCTATCGCACCCTCATGACAAGCCTTTGCGCACAGCCCGCAGCCCGTGCATTTTTCTTCATCTATTTCAATTATTTTTCGTTTCATAGTGAGTACCTCCTCTTGACTTTCTGAGATCATTATACTATAATTGGAATAAAAAGTCGGTTGTCTGCACAACCAAAGTATTATTTTTGGAGGATATATGAAATACGAAGAATATATATCTGTTCTTACAGCGTCAGCGCTCTTTGCAGGGATAAAAGCAGTGCATATAAACGAAATTCTCATGGAGCTTAACGCCAGAACCAGAGAATACGAAAACGGTGAATTCATTGTACATTCGGGCGATAAAATGAAACACCTGTACCTTGTTCTTACCGGTCATGCTGTCATCTTCAAGGACGACTACTGGGGCAACCGCAGCATAATATCAAAAGCGGATCCATCGCAGAGCTTCGGCGTGAGCTACGCGCTCTCGTCAGACAGCATTTCCGAGGTCAACGTCTGCGCAGAAGACAGAACAAAAGTCATGCTGCTCGATGTGAAAAAGCTGACGGAAAACGGGCAGCTTGCAAGAAATCTCATCACAATATTGTCTGACCGCAACATATATCTTTCCGGCAAGATCGAACACATCTCCCAGCGCAGACTGAGGGACAAAATACTCTCATATCTGTCAGATGTTTCAAGAAAGAAAAATGCTTGTTCATTTGAAATACCGTTTTCACGAAAACAACTTGCGGATTTTCTCAACTCGGACAGAAGCGCTCTTTCAAACGAGCTGTGCAAGCTGCGTGATGAAGGTATCATAAGATTTGAAAAAAACCGGTTTACGCTTTTATGATCTCTTGACAGTGTATTTTTGCTATTGAGTTAGCCTATACTAACCAAATACAAAATAAAAATAGCATTATTTTTTATGCAGGCTTACAAAACTATTTCCGGCTGCATTGACAAACTGATGAAAATGCCATATAATTTAAGCGACCGGATCGTATAAAACGGTCGTTATTGCTTTATGAAAGGGTCCTAAGATGAACAACACAGAAAAAATGGTAACCAAGGATTACATACAGGCAGCCATATTCAGCGTGCTTTCCATGGTAGGAATGATAGTCGCGGCGATACTTAATATGTCCGGCTACACCGCGCTTTTATACCCCGCAGGAGCAGCATTTTTCATCGGCATACTTTTCTTTATCCTCGAAGTGAAGATCCAGAAGAAAGGTGCGATATTCATTTTCAGTATAGTTCCGGCGCTGTACTTTTTTGCAAGCGGACTTATAGAGGGGATCGTCGGCGCTGTGGGTGCAATGCTGTTTTCGCTGTTCGCGGAGTTTATTCTTTCAAAACACCACGACAGCACTAAACATATCACCATAGCTGCGGTTGTTTATACGATGTATTACTCAACTATAGGATTTGCGGAACAGTTCCTGTTTACGGAGTATTACTGCAATGCCGCCGCGGAGCATGGCATAGATCCCGCAGTAGTTGACGGAATGAGAACAGTATTCGGGATAAAACCGCTGTGGGCAGCCGTAATTGCCGCAACAGCCCTGACTACACTGCTCGGAACGCTCATCGGCAGGCTGATGACCAACAAGCATCTTAAAAGAACAGGACTTGTGAAATGAAGCTTGATGTACGTGTGAAGCTGATACTGATAGTCCTGAGCGCAACATTTGCAAGTCTTAATACAGATATTATTGCCGAGTCGCTGATGATGACTGCAATAACATTGCTGCTCAGTCTTTGCACAGGAGCGGTACGTTTCAGACCTCTGCTTATGTATGCGATATTTGTGCTGGTGCAGTATTTTGTATTTCCGGTGTCACCGAGAGCGGTTGTTTTCATGCTTTCGATATTGGTTGTGAATGTCAGGAACTTTCTTCCGACTGCGCTTTGCATAATGCTGCTATATGAGACAACAACGGTAAGTCAGCTTATGTCAGCCCTCACAAAAATGCACATGAAAAAGCAGCTTACGGTAACTCTTGCGGTAGTCATGCGTTATATCCCATGTCTTGGCGAGGAACTGGCCGCAATACGAGACGCGCTCGCGGTACGGAATATAACATCCGGAATGACTTCGGCCTTCAGACGCGCGGCTGCAAGAGCGGAAGCGTTCTGTGTACCGCTGATAGTATCGTCTGTACGCACGGCGAACGATCTCTCGGCGGCAGCTGTGACAAGGGGGATCGACGAGCCTTGTATTCCGAGCTGCAGGAGCGCAGGAAAATTCGGTGCGGCAGACTTTGCAGTGCTGGCTGCTGCCATCACGGCAGTCGGCTGGGCGGTATATATGGAGTATTTTGTGTAAATGCTTGAATTTAACAATGTCACATTTAAATATAACGGTACCGGTCACGGCGTGTATGATATCGGACTGACTGTACAGCGGGGAGAATGTGTGCTGTTATGCGGCGCTTCCGGCTGCGGAAAGACCACTCTTATACGGCTGATCAACGGGCTTGCACCGTCATTCTACAGCGGATCGCTCAAAGGTAAAATAAGCATAGGCGGAGCGGATATGACGGGTTTGCAGCCCTATGAGACTGCACGGAAAGTATCAAGTGTTTTTCAGGATCCGAAAGCGCAGTTCTTCAATACAGACACCGGAAGCGAGATAGTTTTCTCGCTTGAAAACCGGGGATTCCCGGTGACAGATATAAATATGAGGCTCGAAGAAGCGGTCGAGAAATTCGGACTGCATGATCTGCTTGAGAGAAGTCCGTCAAAGATGTCGGGAGGTCAGGCACAGACAGTCGCGTTTGCCGCGGCATATACTGCCGACACCGATATTGTTGTTCTCGATGAACCGACTGCAAACCTTGATGAAAATGCGATAACAAGAATACGCGGGATCATCACAGCAATGAAAGACTCCGGAAAGACAATAGTTATCTCGGAGCATCGTCTTTCGTGGCTGAACGGGATAGCCGACAAAGTATGCTATATGAAAAACGGCAGGATACTTGAAACATACAGCGGGCGTGAATTTTTTGCAATGAGCGGCAATGAATGTTCCGGACTCGGGCTGAGAGCATTGCAGCCTGTGCAGAGAACACTTTCTCCTAATATTATCGAACTCGGAAAAAACAACAGCAGCACCGGTGCTTTTGCAGCAGAAGCAATTGTCATGCGCAGAGGAAAGCGAAAGTGGGATCACCCCGTCTCCGCATCTTTTGAGTCGGGAAATATCTACTGCATCACCGGAGAGAACGGTCGCGGAAAGACAACATTTCTGCGTACTCTTGCCGGTCTTGAAAAACAGGCGGCAGGCAGCGTGATATATTCCGGGAAAAAGCTTGGAAAGCGTGCGCGGCAGCGTATTGTCAGCATGGTTTTCCAGAAAACCGATGATCAGCTGTTCTCTGACACAGTACTCGGTGAATGTCTGCTCGGTAACGGTTCGGCAACGGAAGAGAACGCACTGGAAATATTGGGGATCCTTGAGCTTGCGGAATACCGTGACGCACACCCGCAGAGCCTTTCGGGAGGTCAGCGTCAGAGACTTGCTGTAGGAACGGCGATACTGTCCGATAAGCCGGTGCTGCTGCTTGATGAACCTACAAGCGGACTTGATCTCGGAAGTATGACGCTTACGGCACAGATACTGAGAAAGGCAGCCGATAACGGAAAGATATGTATTGTCGTGACACACGACAATGAATTGATAAACAAGCTTTATGAAAGCGAGGATAACAATGCCGAAGATATTCACCGATGAAGAGCGCGAGGAAAAGCGTGTGCAGATGTTCAGAGCGGGTCTTGACCTTATAAAAAAGAACGGCTACACTCACGCGTCCGTTGAGAAGATAGCGGAAGCCGCCGGGCTCGGAAAAGGCACGTTCTACAACTTTTTCTCCTCGAAAGAGGACTTTATGGCGCAGCTCATAGAACACGGTCACAGACTGTTTTGGCAGTATGTTGACGGGCTGCGTGATGAGGCAGGAAAGCTGTCGGAAGAAGCGATGAAGGAGATGCTGCTGGCGATAATCTACAATACCGACAGCCCGTATCAGTACATGACTTCCGAGGAAAAACGGAAAGTTCTGAAAGCGCAGAGCGATGATCTGTCGCCGGATCTTGACGAAGAAACGCAGATATTGAAAACGCTGTTTGCGGGGTGTGACAGTGTGCGGAAAGACCCGGACTACGCGGAAATATCAAATCTGCTGAAACTGCTCGCGACTGCGGCAGGAGACCGTGAGGTGTTCCACAGCGCGGGTTATGACCGCATGATGAATGATATATACAAATTGCTGTTTGAGAAGGTGTTTGAATGAAAGAAGCGAAAAAGAAACAAGGCACTGCACGGCTCATGGAACTTGCGGGTGCGAAGAAAGGGAGAATGACCGCGGCGTGCGTGCTGTCGGTACTGTCGAGCGCGTGCAGAATGGTGCCGTATTTTGCAATCTACCGGATATTGCAGCTCATAGTCCTGCATTATTCGGAGGGTACTGCACTCGCCGCACAGGACTTCTATATACTTGCAGGAGCATCGGCAATAGGCGCAATATGCTACGGTATATGCGGGTACTGTTCGTCACAGCTTTCCCACGGCGCGGCATATGATATCCTGTACGAACTGCGGATAAAGATGATGTCGAAAATGGGCAGGATCTCGCCCGGATATTACGCCGGCTCAACGCAGGGCGCGCTGAAAAAGCTGCTTATGGAAGATGTGGAGCAGCTCGAAGTTTTCATAGCCCACAGCCTTTGCGAAATAGCCGCGGCGGTGACAGTTCCCGTATTCACGATAATAGTCCTGTTCATCACGGACTGGCGGCTCGCGCTCGTATCGCTGATACCGATAGTGCTGTCGATGCTGATACTTTCGGCGGCACTGATGAAGAAGGACGGCGCGGCATTACAGAAGAAAATGGCTGACACAAAAGCGGTAATGGAAGGCACGATCGTCGAGTACATTCACGGAATGCCGGTGCTGAAAATATTCGGCAGGACGAGTGCGGCATTCTCGCGTTTTGAGAACGACAATACCGCGTTTGCGGAAGCAGTCCGGGAGACCGCTTACTACAACGCCAACGGAATGGGATTGTACTACGCCTTTTTCGGTGCGCAGGTGCTTTTCCTGCTGCCCGCGTCGGCACTGATACTTGCGAACACCGCGAATTTCGCCGCAGATGTGATAACGGTGCTGTTCTTCCTTGTGGTGTGTGCGGGAATGAAAGAGCCCCTCGAAAATATGATGAATCTTGCGATCGACGGAACGAAGATAAATCAGGCTGTCGCACGCATCGACGACCTTCTGGAGCAGCCTGAGATACAGCTCAAAGGTGAGGGTAAGCAGATAACCGGCTCGGATATCGAATTTAATGATGTGACATTCAGCTACGCGGAGAACGATGAACCTGCAATAAAGAACATGAGCTTTAAGCTTGAAGCGGGAACGCTTAACGCGCTTGTGGGACCGTCGGGCGGAGGAAAATCCACTGCCGCAAAACTGCTGATGCACTTTTATGAGCCGGAAAGCGGCTGCATAAAAATAGACGGCACGGATATCCGTGAAGTACGCTGGAACGAGCTTGTGAAGCATATCGCTTATGTTTTTCAGGATTCGTTCCTGTTCAATGACACGATAGCGAACAACATAAAACTCGGCAGCGAAGACGCGACTGCCGAACAGGTGAGAAATGCCGCAAAAGCCGCAAATATCGCGGAGCTTATCGAAAGCCTGCCCAAAGGCTACGAAACGATTGTCGGCGAGGAGACTAACTTCTCCGGCGGCGAGATGCAGCGCATAGCAATTGCACGCGCGATACTGAAAGATGCACCGATAGTCGTGCTTGACGAAGCGACAGCTTACGCGGACGCCGAAAGCGAAGCGAAGATACAGGAAGCGTTCTCGCGGCTCTCGAAAGGCAAGACGGTCATAATGATCGCCCACAGGCTCAAAAGCATCGAAAACGCGGACAGCATTCTCGTGATAAATGACGGTCAGCTTGTGAGCAGCGGTAAGCATACTGAGCTTATGGAGAGCTGTCCGCTGTACCGCGAAATGGTGAACGCGAACGACAGGCGCGACTGCTGGACTATGCGCGAGAGAGGGGGCGAAGCGGTATGAAGGCTGAAACAAAACAGCGTTTCGATGAATGGTATGACACGATAACTTACGGCGAAAAGCGGCGCTACGGCGGATTTATCGCGTGGCTGTACTTTGACAGTCTTTTCGCGTCGATACCCTATTCGGTTCTGATGATCGCAGTGTATTTCATATTGCAGCCGCTTGTCGGCAGTGACGCGAACGCCGATGTTGTCACACCGCTGTGGGTGATGACGGGAGTGCTGCTGGTGCAGACGATACTGTATGCGCTTATCCGCCGCAAGTCCTACCTCGATATCTGTGTAGGACATTCCCAGGCGCAGCTCAGAGAAAAGCTCCGCATAGGTGACAGGCTCAAAAAGCTGTCAATGGGGTTCTATGCAACGCACGACGCGGGTTCGCTGTCAACGCTTCTGGTGCGGGATTACGAAGAGATCGAGAATATGTCATCGTCAATGGTGAGCAATATCACTGTGATCGGACTGCGGCTTCTGCTGGCGCTCATCGTGCTGACTGTGTTCAACTGGCAGATGACGATAGCTATGTTCATTGTCATTCCGCTTGCGATACCGTTTGTTATGATAAGCTACAAGCGGCTTGCGCATGAAAGCTCGGAACATCTTTCCTCGCAGGAAGAAACAGCGTCCTCTATTCTCGAATATGTGGGCGGTATCACAACACTGCAGGCTTACGGGCGCGCCGGTGAAGCATTCGACAAATTGCAGGCGCGGTTTGCGAGACTTCGCGACGCGTCAAAACGTCAGGAAAAAGCCGGCGCTCCGGTATCCATGTTCGGGCGTGCCGTTCTGTTCCTCGGGATAGCGGTGGTGATCTGCTATGGCGCATATCTTTTCATTAGCGGTCAGATCGACGCATTCTTCTACATAATGTGCATACTTGCGGCATTGCAGGTATATGACCCGATAGTGCAGCTTTTTGTGATGATAATAAGCATGGCACGCACAAATCAGTGTGTCCGCAGGATAACAGAACTGAAAAAAGAAAAAGAGCTTGAAGTGAAAGAGCCGGTACGGAACGCGGAAAACTCGGATATCACGTTTGAGAATGTGCGGTTTTCATACGACGGCAAAACTGAGGTACTCAAAGGTGTATCGTTCTCCGCGGAACCGAAAACGCTTACCGCGCTTGTGGGAAGCTCCGGTTCCGGAAAGACTACGATAATGCGGCTTATCTCACGATTTTTCGATGTGAACGGCGGCGCGGTGAAGATAGGCGGAGTTCCGGTCACAAATATGACACAGGAACAGCTCCTTTCAAAGATCAGCATGGTATTCCAGAATGTTTATCTCTTCCACGACACTATAGAAGCGAATATCCGAATGGCAAAGCCGGACGCGACGCACGAGGAAATAGAAAAAGCCGCGAAAGCCGCCGCCTGCCATGAATTCATAACAAAGCTGCCGGAAGGATATGATACTGTTGTGGGCGAGGGCGGCTCTACCCTTTCCGGCGGAGAAAAGCAGAGAATTTCCATTGCCCGTGCTATTCTTTCCGACGCGCCGATAGTGCTGCTCGATGAAGCTACCGCAAGCCTTGACCCCGGTAACGAGATACTTATACAGAACGCGATCGACGAGCTTGTGAAAGACCGGACTGTGCTTGTTATCGCACACCGTTTGCAGTCAACGATGAACGCGGATAATATTCTCGTTCTCGATGACGGGAAGATTGCAGAACAAGGCTCACATACCGAACTTCTGCATCTTAATGGTATTTATGCATCGCTCTGGAATGAGCAGCAGAAAGCAGGAAGGTGGAAGCTGTAAATCGGAATGAAGGAACAAGATATTAAAAACAACGATATTTGAAAGACCGCTTCCTGTACAGCATCCTGTTTGAAAAGGTCTATCTGTTTTATATACAGCTTATAGGGTGCCTCTAAAAACCCATTTGAGAGAAAAATAATTCATCATATTTTCACACTCTGTATCTGTCAAATGATATAACTGCGTGAAATGTTTGTGAAAAGTCCGGAATATGTTGCAAAATTCAATTAAATGTGATACAATCAAATTATCAGATCAACTTATCTGAGGAAAGAAATATGGCTTGTTTTCTTGAACCCGCCGGAGAGGCGATCGTCACCGCAATTGTAACAGTTGTCAAGACGGCACTAACAAGAAAACCTGAATAATTATGAACGGTTCCGGGAACAGCCGGAGCCGTTTTCCCGATAGGAGACCGGCTATGGAAACAGAAGCAAGAAAGCTGCTCGAATCGGTGAAGCGAGGTGAAACGAGCGTTGACGAAGCGCTTATGAAGCTGAAAACCGCGCCGTTTGAGGACATAGGCTACGCAAAACTCGATACTCACCGCAAACTGCGCACAGGTGCAGCCGAGGTCATCTATGGCGCAGGCAAAACTCCCGAACAGATCGCCGGAATAATCATGAAGATGCGGGAGAGCGGACAGGAGCGCATACTCGTGACACGCCTGTTCGAGCAGTCATATGAAACTGTATCGGAGAGTGTGCCGCTGACATATCACAAGACTGCACGCATCGGCATTGTCGGAGATATTCCCGAGCCCGACGGCATAGGAAAGATCGTTGTTGCAACAGGCGGGACCAGTGATATCCCTGTCGCAGAAGAAGCCGCGCTGACTGCGGAATTTCTCGGCAGCGAGGTGACCCGGCTGTATGATGTTGGAGTCGCGGGGCTGCATCGGCTTCTCGCCCACAAGGAAGAAATAATGTCTGCCACCGTGATAGTTGCTATCGCAGGCATGGAGGGCGCGCTTGCAAGCGTCATCGGCGGGCTTGCGGACTGCCCGGTCATAGCGGTGCCCACAAGCGTCGGCTACGGCGCGGCGTTCAGTGGATTGTCGGCTTTGCTGTCAATGCTCAATTCCTGCGCAAGCGGCGTGTCCGTCGTGAACATCGACAACGGCTTCGGCGCAGGCTATCTTGCCAATATGATAAACCACACAGGAGGTACGAAATGAAGACACTTTACATAGACTGCGGAATGGGCGCGGCGGGGGATATGCTCACGGCGGCGCTGCTTGAGCTTCTTCTCGAACCGGACGGGTTCGTTGAAAAGCTGAACGCTATCGGCATATATGACATTGTATTTGAGAAGGAACAGTCGGTGAAATGCGGCATTACCGGCACTCATATAAATGTGAAAGTACACGGAGAGGAAGAGAGCGAGGAAATGCACGAACATCATCACCACGATGACGACCATAACCACGAGCATCACCACCACCACACAAGTATGCACGACATAGAGCATATCGTCGAACACCTGAACGTTCCCGAAAAGGTGAGAGCCGACATACTCGCAGTGTACGGGCTGATAGCGGAGGCGGAGAGCTATGTCCACGGCAAGCCAATCACGGAGATACACTTTCACGAAGTCGGCACAATGGACGCGGTGGCGGATATTACGGCGGTGTGTCTGCTGATGAACGAGATATCGCCCGATGAGGTGATCGCCTCACCCGTTCATGTCGGAAGCGGCAGCGTTCACTGCGCGCACGGCATACTTCCCGTCCCCGCGCCCGCCACGGCGTACATTCTTCGGGAGATCCCGATATACGGCGGTAAGACCGAAAGCGAGCTATGCACTCCCACCGGCGCGGCGCTGCTAAAGCATTTTGTAACGCGATTCGGGGATATGCCGGTGATGAAAACGCAGGCGATAGGCTACGGAATGGGAAAAAAAGACTTTGAACGGGCGAACTGCGTGCGGGTGCTGCTGGGGGAGACTGCCGATAAGACCGATGATATATCCGAGCTTTCCTGCAACGTGGACGACATGACAGCCGAGGATATCGCGTTTGCAGCCGAGCAGAGGTAATCAAACGACCGAATTATAAACTGCTTGTTTCTCTTAAAAAACTTCCTGTTTGCGTCAGCCGCAAAGTTGAGTGCGTGTGTAATGTAGCACAAAAATCCGCTTCATAATTGTTGATCTATACAAAATTTAATAATTCTTACATTCCTTATTGACAAACGATCGCATCAGACATATAATAATTATAGCTTATCAATTAGCTTTCTAATTAGTCTTATGGAGATGATCCCTTGAAACACAATAATCGTTATGTATCACTTGGACTGTTATGTGCAATAGTTATATGTCTGTCGAGCTGCGGAACGTCTCCTGCATCGTCAGACCCTGTTACAACAGTTGAGGAAGCCACGACCACAGTTACAACACAAACAGCCACCGAAACAACCACCGAAACAACAATAACTACGGAAACTACTGCTGAAAAGGAGAATGTGACAGTGGATATTACTATTGAAGAATTGCTTATCCCGAATGGTGACAGAACAGTATATGGCAAACTGTACGCGCCGACCGAGCCGGGAAAATATCCCGCGATGATCATGTGCCACGGATATAACGGCACAAATGCCGATTTCATAAGAGAATGCAGTTACATCTCGCGGCACGGCTATGTGGCGTATGCTCTTGATTTTTGCGGAGGTTCGGTGAACAGCAAAAGCTCGGGTAGCAGCACCGATATGACGATAACCTCCGAAAAGGAAGACCTGCTTGCCGTATTCGACTATATCAAGGCTATGGACAATGTGGACAACAGCAATATAGTCCTCTTCGGCGGCAGTCAGGGCGGGCTTGTATCAGCGCTTGCGGCTGCGGAAAGAGCCGATGAAGTCAAGGCTCTTGCAATGTACTTCCCCGCTTTTTGCGTCCCGGACGATTGGGGCAAGAAGTACAAAAGCGCGGAAGATGCCCCCGAGACATTTGATTTCTGGGGACTGAAGCTCGGCAGAGGATTTGTGACCGATGCTCTGGCGCTCGATGTATTCGGAACTATAGGCAGATTCAAGGGCGATGTGCTTATCCTTCACGGCGACAAGGACGAGATAGTTCCCTATTCATATTCCGAGCGCGCTGTTGAAATTTATGAAAACGCAGAGCTGATAAAAATGCCCGGCGAGGGGCACGGTTTCTCAATGCAGGGCGGTCAGACTGCAAAAGAGAAAGTGCTCGAATTTTTAGACAAGGAAACAAAGTAAGATGTATGATAAGGTGTTTATTGCGTTGATGAATACGAACGCGGCTCACTGGGAGCAGATGCGCGGCTGCTTTGAGCAGATGGGACTTACCGAGGGCCAGCCGAAAGTGCTGTATGTCCTGCGGGCGGTGGAGGGCTGTGTGCAGAAGGAACTTGCCGGGGCTTGTAAGGTGCGGGAATCCACGCTCACTGTCCTGCTGAAAAAAATGGAAGATAAAGGCTACATCAGAAAAGAAAAAATAGTTGTGTCGGGCAGTAAGCTTGCCAACGCGATTTTTCTGACCGACCGCGGCAGAGAGCTTTCCGACAGGATAGACGAGAAGGTCGAGGAGCTTGAAAGAAAGAGCTTTGAGGGCTTTTCCGATGAGGAAAAGACGCAGCTGTTCACGCTTCTGTACAGGGTCGAAAACAATCTTAAACGCTGAAAGGAGCGCTATGAAAAAGAGAATATCAAGCATACTGATATGCGCGGCGCTTATAGTGCAATGCGCAGCCTGTGGAACCTCCGAAAATGCAGATAACACGCAGCAAACCACTGCCGAAGCTGAAATGACTGTGCAGAACGACCATTCTGGCATCTACGGAACAGCGGACGAGGTCTCGGCATACGATGCTGAAAACAGCAATTACTCCCTGACGGTAAATGCCGCAGCGCCCGTACACGACATAAGCGATACTCTGTTCGGCATATTTATCGAGGATATAAACTTTGCTGCCGACGGCGGGCTGTATGCGGAAATGGTGCAGAACCGTTCCTTCGAGTTCACGAAGCTCGCAAGCGGGAACGAGCGCCACGCTTGGTCGGAAGTCGGTGATATAAGCGCAAAGGTCGTTACGGGTGACGGAATAGCGGACGGCGATTATCAGCCGCTCAACGAAAATAACCCCAATTATATGACGCTGGAAAATACCTCCGGGGAGCGTGCCGGTATAGAGAACAATGGCTTTCTTGACGGAATGGCAGTCACGGAAAATGCGGCATACGATGTTTCGGCATACATTCGCGGGGTAAGTGGATATTCCGACAAGGTTTACTTTGCGATAACCGTGAACGGCGAGACAGCAGTGGAAGAAGCTGTACCGGCAGTCACCAATGAATGGCACAGATACAAGGTGACGCTGACCTCTCCCGTGACCGCAAACAAGAACGTAAAGCTGCAAGTCCTGATAGATAACGGCACGGTGGATATCGACTTTGTTTCGATGTTCCCGCAGGACACATACAAGGGCAGGCAGAACGGGCTCCGCAAGGATCTTGCGGAGAAGCTTGAAGCCCTTGAACCGAAGTTCCTGCGCTTTCCCGGCGGGTGTGTTACCGAAGGATATACGCTCGATCTCGCTTACGACTGGAAGGATTCGATTGGTGTCGGCAGAGACGGAGAACCGCTGAATTTCGGCGGAACCTACGGTCATATCGCTGCACGAAAACAAGGTCAGAATATATGGACGGACGAGCGCTCCACAAATGACCCCAACCCATCATATATGAGCTACGGGCTGGGATTTTATGAGTATTTCCTGCTTGCGGAGGACCTGGGCGCTCTGCCCGTTCCCGTTCTCAACTGCGGTATGCATTGTATCCCGCAGGGTCACGGGCGGGAGCCGGATATCGACAGCGACGAGTTCCGCGGTTACATTCAGGACGCGCTTGACCTTGTGGAGTTCTGCCGCGGCGATCTCTCGACAAAGTGGGGCGCTGTGCGCGTCGCTATGGGACACCCGGAGCCTTTTCAGCTGAAATACATCGGCATCGGCAATGAGGATTGGGGCGACATATTCTTTGAGAAATATACGGCTTTTGCGGAAGCATTCGTCCAAGCGAAGAAAGACGATCCCGATATGTACGGCGATATCGAGCTTATATACACAGCGGGTCCCGATGACGGCGACAGCGGACACGGAATGTATATGGACTCCTACGAATACGCGGAATACGCGCTTGAAAGGAGCGATTTCGCGGATATCACCGACTTTGCCGGACTTACAGACCACCATTATTACAATGCTCCGGAATGGTTCCTCGAACACAGCGACTACTATGATGAAGCGAACTACAGCCGTGACACCGACGGTATGACAAGCTCGCTCTACGGCGGAGGAATACCCGTATTTCTCGGTGAGTACGCGGCGCAGTCGAACACTATGAAAGCAGCCCTTGCCGAAGCCGCCTATATGACCGGGCTTGAGCGCAACGGCGATATTGTGAAGCTGGCGGCTTATGCTCCGCTGTTCGGCAACCTTACCGCGCTGCACTGGTCGCCCGATTTGATATGGTTCAGCAATGATACCGTTACCTGCTCCGTGAACTACTATGTTCAGCAGATATTTGCGCGTAACGCGGGAACTGCCCTTTTGCAGTCTGATTTGCAGGGTGCGCAGCTTACCGAAAAGCCGAAATTTGCGGGAAAGGTCGGCGTCGGAACATGGAGCACGGCGGCGAAATTCGACAATATCAGGATAGTTGATAATGATACGGGAGAGGCGCTTGCGGAGGACGACTTTTCCTCGGACAGCATTGCGGACTGGCAGAAGGCGTCCGACGGCAAGTGGGCTGTAAAGGACGGTGTTCTCGAACAATCGGCAACTACCACAAATACAAACCTTTACGCAAACACCGGCTCGGCTGTCTATTTCGGCGACGAGAGCTGGACGAACTACACCTACTCGCTCAATGCAACGAAGATATCAGGAATGGAGGGATTTCTGATACCTTTCTCGGTGGGCGACAAGGACAATAACTGGTTTTGGAACATTGGCGGCTGGAGCAACACGGTGTCCTGTCTGCAAAGGGTAAAGGACGGCGTCAAGTCCGATCAGGTAAGCGGTACCGTCACGAATTGCAGAGTAAAGGACGGTCAGACCTACGCGCTGAAGATAGTTGTGACCGATGCGAACGTCAAGTGCTATATGGACGACAGGCTGATGATAGACTATGACATTCCTGAAACAACGGAGTCCGAAGCGTATCAGGTCGTAAGCACAGACGACAGCGGCGATATTATCGTCAAGCTCGTAAATGAGAAAAACGCTCCCAAAACATTCGCAATCGACTTACAGAACGCGGGTGCGCTTACCGGTTCGGCAGATGTCGAGATCGTCGCCGCGGACAGCATGACGGCGGATAATATTCTCGGACAGCCAGAGGTCGTGACCTTGCAAACGACTGAGACTGACGGTATCACGGACAGGTTCAATTATACCGTTTCACCGCTTTCGGTGACGGTGTTACGAATACACAGGCAATAAGACCCAAATGGAGGAATCTATGAAGAAAAGAATTATTTCGGCATTGCTCGCAGTCATTATGGCAGTCGGTGCAGTGACAGGCTGCGATAACGGCAGCACGAGCCAGCAGACAACGGGCGGAGGCAATGCTTCCGCAAGCGGCGGCTATGCGGCATCAGATGTTGTAACAAACGACTACGACCTGATAACGGTTGACGGGAGTTCACATCAGTACAAGAAGTACAAGGATATGACCGATGATAACATCACACTGACTTATTTCCACTTCGACCAGGACGAGACAGTTCAGCTGCTTGCAAAGCGTTTTATGCAGATCTACCCCAATATCACCGTAAATGTGCAGTATGAGCGTGTTGCTGACTACATCACTACTCTTTCGACACTTGTGAGCAACGGTCAGTCTCCTGACATAATAATGCATTCCGACTGCGACTATGCACTGTCGAATATGCTGTTGTCCGATATTTCGTCATACTGGAACAGCGATGAGGAAACACAGATGGTCGCAGATACCGTGAACAGCGCACAGCTCGGTACCTACCACCTTGAGGGCGGTCAGCGATACAGCGTTCCCGTAAAGTTCTTCCCCGGTGCATTGTTTGTTGACCGCAATGTGCTGGAAACACTCAATCTGAAAGTTCCCACACAGCAGTGGACCTGGTCTGAAATGGTGCAGCTCATAAAGGACGCTACGGTGCAAAACTCACCTGATGGTATGGCTTACTATGGGCTTGGCTACTATAACCGCCTTGACTCCTACTATGGCATTGCCGCAAGACAGGATATCATCGGCGAGTTCGGATTTACCGGCAAGAAGTTCGATCTCAGCGAATGGGCGGTAGGTGAGCAGGAATTCGCAAATTTGAAGCTCGGCGGTTATATTGCTCCCTCCACCGAAACTCAGGCTATGGAAGACTGGTGCGGTGACTGGGAGGGCTGGGCAGGCAATACCGGTCATGCAGCTGTATTTTCAGAAGCGTTCTGGTCTTTCCAGAATACATGGAACACTCCCACATACAAAGAAGCGTACAATCTCGATATAGTTCCGTATGTTGTCCCCGCAGTTTCATCGGCGGATGCCGGTACGGGTCACCACTCGATAGCTACTATCGACTACGGTGGGATCACGACCGCCTGCAAATACCGCCGCGAAGCTTATGAACTTCTGAAGTTCATGTCCTTCGGCGTCGACGGCTGGTACACGCGCTGTGAGATATATGCCGATGAAAGCATAGTCAACTCATCGGGAACCGCACTGAAATACGATGTAATGCCTGTACCCATCACTAAGGATCCCGAGCTGTGGAATAAATACATAGATGTATTCTGCGCGGGAATGGATGATGAACATATACAACTCTGGAGAGACTACTTTGCCTCATGTATGCAGCCTATTTCGTTCGGCTGGACAAATATCGCAGGTTACTGGAATTTCTGTGACGAATATTTCAATGCTATCGGAATACATGACCTTGTTGACGCGGGAACAGCACAGGCAGCTGACTATGTGGAAGAAGCCAACCGCAAAGCAAACTATTACCATGCTCAGGCTATGATAGACTACTTCGGACCCACGGGCTATAATGTACTCAGCGAGTCGGAGCTTGCGGAATATCAGCAAATGACAGCGGAAAATCAATAAACCATATTTCAGAGTTGAATGATGAGAAACAGAAAATATCCTTGTAACGCATACCGAAGGATCCCGGAGGAATATCTTGTCAAGAGTGCTGCCTCCGGCAGCAGAGTGGTTCGTTTCGGCTACAGAACAAGAAACCGCTCCGACGAACATGATGATGCAGTATATAACAAATACGCTCTTGTATACCTTCCGGAGGGATATGACGAAAACGCTCCCGGAAACAGGTACAATGTTATGTATCTGATACACGGAGGAGCGTGTACACCGGAATGGTATCTCGGCGGTGAAGGATGTACTACCGAGGTAACACACTTGCTGGATCGGATGATACGGGACGGTCTCATTGAACCTCTCATTGTCTGTGCGGTAAGCTGGCTGAACGAATACTGTGAGGACGCGGCTATAAATTGTCTTGATTTCAGGTATGAGCTTGTGAATGATATTATGCCGTTATTTGAACGTCAATACCGTACTTATGCCAAAGATGTTACCGGGGAAGATCTCGTGCGCTCGAGAAAGCATCGCGCCTTTTCGGGATATTCTATGGGCGCTGTCGTTACATGGAATATATTGGAATATTGTATGGATAAGTTTGCGTACTTTATGCCAATGAGCGGCGACTGCTGGGAATTGGGAATGACCGCCGGCGGTAGCAGACCTGATGATACGGCAGCAAGGCTTGCCCGGGATATAAGAAAAAGCGGGTTTACCGCAGTTGATTTCTGTATTTATGCAGGCTGTGGTGACGCTGATATTGCGGAACCTAATCTTACGCCGCAGATAAACGCGATGAAAAAGCTGACCGACACTTTTGTTTACTGCGAAAGCTTCAATGACGGCAACCTGTATGAATGTATTTGTCCCGATTGCGGACATGATCTGAAAACAGCGTTAAATATCCTGTATAACGGGCTTCCAAAAATGTTCGGATAGGTGATTCTCATGAAAGCAATAATGGGGATAAAAGCTACTCTGTTTCCGGCGGAAGCTGTCGAGGGAGAGCGGGAAAAGATCGTAATGATACCCTTTTCTGCCGAAACGCAGGGAGAGTTGTTCAATGGCAGAACGCATATTAACGGTACCGATACACAGCATATCCTTCCGGACGGAAGTATGAGGCTTTCTGCAAGATATATACTTCACGGCACAGACAGGGACGGGAACGAATGCAGACTTTTTATTGAAAATTGCGGCAATTCTCCTGATAACTGCATACCGGTCATACGCACAGACAGTCCGAGGCTCGCTTTTCTGGAAAACATACCGCTTTCATCAAAAGTGGAGGCGTATGAAAAAGGTGTTATTGTAAGAGTATTCAGTTAATTTTATTCATTTTCTTTCTCCGATACGCAGCAGCAGCACTGTCACGCCGGAACATTCCGGACGACAGTGCTGTTGTGCATAATATTCCATTCTTGGTATTGACATTCCGACTGCTATGCGGTACAATCATATTATATATCGGCACTATATCCGGAAAGTTTGGTGATACAATGGATCGGAAAGATTTTTTATCTCTGTGGCATTCCGACTATAGCTGTTTGAATATCATATTCCCCATAAGGTCGGCTATCTGCTCCGGAGTTTTGTCAATGTCGTTCATAAGCCACTTTTTGATAACATTGTACATTCCGAAGTCAATGAAGGTGTACAGAAAATCAATGTCAACATCGTCTCTGCCATCTATATTTCCGAGATAGCCTATCGGAACACACGCCGATACTGCCGCATCACTGAGCGCTCTTGCCATATCATCATCCGTGTTGTTGCGCATTATGATTTTTTGCAGCTCCTTGTTTTCGTACAGATATCTGCATACTGCACACAAATGGTCTTTAAGGTCGCCGCGTCTGCTGCTTGCGGCGATCTTAATTATACCTGCTACTACATCTTTTTCTATGTCAAGCAGAACATCGCGCGGAGAGCTGTAATGCGCGTAAAAGGTGGAACGGTTTACGCCGGAAAGCCTGCATAATTCCCTGACGCTTATGTGGTAAATGTCATTGTCATCAAGCATTTTTATAAGGTTTTCTTTTATCATCTTCTTTGAAAGCATTACACGCTGGTTCATAACAAGACCTCCGAAAATATTTTTTAATTTTCCAGACATATCGGCGCCGAGTGTCGGTTTTGCGGCCATTTTGCGACAAGTGTCGGTTGCATTTTATCCAATGGTATGATATAATATTATCACATTTTAAAACTTATTTCAAGACTTTCAGGTGGTTATATTTATGAAAGCGTTCAAATTCAATATCCCGATAATCATTTTGATACTGTGTGAGCTTGCGATAGGCATTTTCCTGCTTTCGGCTCCGGAACATTTCACCGAAGTGCTTATAATAGTATTCGGTATTGTCGCTTTGCTCATCGGCATTATCTATGTAATACGTTTTTTCCGCGCAAGAAAGCAAGGCGCAGGTGATATGCCGGCACTTATTATAGGCATAGTCTCGCTGTTTGTAGGCTTCGGGTTTACCGTATTCACACATACAATGGTGGGATTTGTCGCAGCGATAGCGGTGCTTTACGGTATCATTATGATCATCACCGGAGTATTCAAGATAAGTGAGTTTTCCGTGCACGCAAGGCAGGACTGCACGGCTCGGTCATTTCGGTCATAAGCGCGGTGCTGTCTGTTATACTCGGTATCGTGATCATGATATATCCCCGTGACGCTGTATTCACGGTATGGCAGCTTGCAGGCATAGCGCTTATAATTGAAGCTGTTATTGACTTCTTTGCGGTGATACATATCGCAAAGCTGACAAATAAAGAAGAATAAACCTTATCTATGAAAGGAAAACTGCAATGACACTTGAAGAAAGACTTGAAAAACACCGCAGAATGGCGGAAAGCTATCATCAGGCTTATGTGAAGCAGTCGGTTCAGGACGGCTCGACTTATGACGAATGGCAGTTTGCCGATGACGCTGTTTATTGGTCACCGTATTTCGGAGACAGCCTTATCGACCTGAAAACAAATCCCATTTCCGTCAGACAATCGGCAACAATGGAGGCTCTCAGCTATTCCTCAACACTGCCGGACTGGACGGCTCTCGGCTTCAAATGCTGGGCATCGGAAAACGGTTTTGTTATGCAGACACACTTCGGCGGTCACGACAGCGACGGAAAGCTGTGGGACTTCTATGCTTACGGCTTTGTAGAAACAGATGAGGTTTGCAGGATAAAGCGTTGGGAGACTCATGTCAGTCCAGAATATAATGATTTCCTTGACAAGTGCTTAGGTGTTCACGGACCGTTCAAAAACGGTGCAGAGGAATATATGGCTGCTGTTGCAAAGAAAATGAAGGAAGCGGGAATACCGATAGAGAAAATGTGAGGTATCTATGAAAAAACTTTTGTTCGTTTATAATCCTCATTCCGGAAAGGGAGAAATAGGTCAGTCGCTTTCGGATATTGTCTGTACATTCACAAAAGCGGGTTATAATGTGACCGTACACCCGACTTCTGCAGCTCTTGACGGTCAAAATTTCATTACAGAGTGTGCGGGTGAATACGATATGATCGTGAGCAGCGGCGGAGACGGTATGCTGCATGAACTTTTCTGCGGATTGATCGCTTCGGGGAAAAGCGTTCCCTGCGGATACATTCCCTCCGGAACAGTGAATGATTTTGCGTCATCGATGAAGATACCGAAGGAGCCTGTCAAAGCAGCCGAAATAGTTGTCGCGGGCAATTTCCGGGAAATTGATGCGGGCGTTTTCGGCGGTAATATCTTCTCGTATGTGGCAGCGTTCGGAATGTTCACAAAGGTGAGCTATGCCACAGACCAGCGAATGAAGAATGTCCTCGGTGCGGCTGCGTACCTGATAGAAATTCTCCGCAGTATGGATATAAAGCATTTCTACGAATCCACCGTTCACGCAAAGGTCATAATAAACGGTGAGGAGTACGAGGACGATTTTATATTCGGTATGGCGGGAAACACATTCTCTGTCGGCAGGCTTTCAAATCTCGTGCCGAATGACGCAGAAATGGACGACGGACTTCTCGATTGTATGTTCATACGAACTCCAAAAACTATACCCGACCTCGAACGGATCAAGATAGCGCTGATAAATCAAAGCCTCGATATTCCCAGTATAATCACCGGAAAAACCGACAAGCTCACCGTAATATCCGAAAAGCCGATACAGTGGACACTTGACGGCGAAAACGGCGGCGAGACTACCAATGTCGATATCGGTATAAGAAACAGGGCTATACGAATTGCCGTTTCGGAATAATCAAACATGCTGACTTTAATGCTCAATAGGAATAATTACTCCGAAATTTGGCTTCCCAGAATAGAAAATAAACAAATCCGAACCGTAATGGTTCGGATTTGTCCATTGTGTGTTTGGTATCCATTTTAGATTTTTTCGCTATCCGTTATTTAATCTATTGGAAATACTGCTGTCCGCTTAAGTTGTAACTATAATGGACAAGGTTGTTCTATATACCCATCACCATCTTGCCTGTCAAGAACAACCATATCATACTTTCTCAATCGGGAAAGTATTTTTTTATTTGTTCTTCAGAGAGCCCGTCTTGACGCATTCTTTCCATAGCCGATGCACGTTCCTCTGCACGTCCAACTGCTTCTCCCTCTTTCCTCGCCGAACTCAACGCCGAAGCCTCATCGTGGAGAGCTTTCTCGCGGAGACGGGCAAGTTCCTGTATCTTTTCGTCATCACTCATCTGATGTATAATCATGACAGCCTTCTGTATCGGCTGGACATTTGTCTGCTGTAACATATCAAGCTCCTCCTCACTTTCCGCATTTATAAGCTGAAGCCACAGCTCCTTGCGGTTATTCTTGTTGACTTGCTTGTTTATCTTTTTCAGCTCAAAGAAGTGTATCGCACACTTATCTGTGAGCTGCGTTCCGGTTTTCGGGTCGATCAGCTTGAACACCGAGTGGAAGTCCGGTGTCTCAAACATATTGAAATTGATGATGTTTATAGAGATCGTCTGCTTCAGCTTGTCGTATTCCTCGCCGCTCTTTAATTCTCCGGTATAGAGCTTCGCCCAATAGAAGACGGAGCGGTCGGCGTATGCTTCTTCCCAGGATATCTGAAGCTCGCAGTTTACAAGTCGGTTATCAACGCTCATGCGCAGATCCAGTCGGCTGAACTTGCCGGTTATGGAATCAGGGAGTATCTCGGAATTCTGTATCACTATCTGCTTTATATCGTCATATGGTATATCAAGCAGACTTGACAGGAAGTCATGCAACAGATCTTCGTTATTCTTATCCTCGAAAAGCTTCTTAAATATAATATCAAGCTTTACTTTAACTATGTTTTTGCCCATTGCGTTCACTCCCTATCTGTTCATTCTTTTATTATACCACCTATTTTCCGAACTGTCAAGGATTTTATTTGAAGAGTATGATTTCACAAATTGTGAAGTCTATTTCACTCTGAGTGAAATTTAGTATATATTAACATTGCAAAATCTATGCTTTTAAGATTGCAATTCCTATAAAATCTACAATGTAAAATTGCATCTCTCCGCAACGACAAATACCTTTATAAAGCCATTTGTAACATTTTGCGCCGTAAACCCATATCCGAAATCCAGTCAAATACCGGCACACCCGAAATCTTGCAGCCTTGCAATGTTGAGAAGCTAACAACCGTCATTTCTGACGGCTGCCGCTTCATATATATCAATCAAGGGTCTGTACAGTCTCATACCCGCCCTTGAATTTTATTTTTATTGTATGCTTGTCTATCACGGTTATCCGCTCAATGAAGCCCCTTGTCATAACATCGTTGTACTCGGTGAGCTGAAAGTTCGTGTTTTCAATTCTGTCAAGTATGGTCTGCATCGTATCGGCGGACACCGAGCATTCCGTAAGCTTTTCCTGCTCTGTGCGTATCTGCTCGTTGATCCCCTCTATCTCGTCAGACAGCCTTTTGAATTCGCTGTCGTACTTGGTATAATCATTCTCCCTAAGCGTAAGGTCAAGCAGTCTGCTGACCTCGTTATTCATCTCTTTCTTCAGCTTTTCAAGCTGTGCCAGCGTCTTACCCTCGGGAGCAATGGTTCTTTGCACGCTCTCTTTCAGAACGGCTTTCACCTTCTCCCGCACATCGCAGAAGTCGTTTATTGCGTCCACAATTGCTCTGTGCAAGCTTTCTTCGTGGAGAGTCGGGGAATGCTTGCATTTCTGCTTTCCCCTCTCCAAGCGGCTCACACAGCGCCACACGATCTCCTTGTACCCTTTGGGTGTCCATGTCGTCCGCCGGTATGCCGCACCGCATTCCTCACAGAACATCAGATTTGTGAGTGCGTATTTGGCACTGTATTTGCCCTGATCGTCAACAACATTCTTTCCGGAAGCCTTTTTAATGCAGGAACGGCGGCTGATCTCTACCTGAGCCCTTTTGAAAGTATTACGGTCAATTATCGCCGCATGGTGATCCGTTACCAGATACATCGGAAGCTCTCCGGTGTTCTTTTTTGTTTTC
>JAGBMA010000234.1 GCA_017635095.1 Ruminiclostridium sp.
ATGGACGCACCTCTGGTGTACCGGTTGTCGCGCCAGCGGCACGGCCGGGCAGCTATGTGCGGATCGGATAAACGCTGAAAGCATCTAAGCGTGAAGCCGTCCTTAAGATAAGATATCCCACTTTTAAAGTTAAGACCCCTTGTGGACTACGAGGTTGATAGGCTTAATGTGTAAGCGCTGTGAGGCGTTTAGCTTGCAAGTACTAATCGGTCGAGGGCTTATCCTATTTCAGTTTTGGTTTCATTTTTCCAATCGTTTCGTTGTTCAATTTTGAGAGAACCTTTCGGTTTTCTTTGTCGGTGTCTATTGCGGTGAGGGTCCACCTGTTCCCATTCCGAACACAGTAGTTAAGCTCACCCGCGTCGAAAATACTTAGCTGGTAACGGCTCGGGAAGATAGATCGTCGCCGACATTTTGCACCTTTAGCTCAGTTGGTAGAGCAACTGACTCTTAATCAGTGGGTCCAGGGTTCGAGTCCCTGAAGGTGTACCACGTTTAAAGAGAATAGGACAGTCTCCTATTCTCTTTAAATATATATGGCTCGTTGGTCAAGCGGTCAAGACTCCGGCCTCTCACGCCGGCAACGAGGGTTCGATTCCCTCACGAGTCACCAAGCGCAGTGCGCTTTTGCGCCAATAGCTCAGTTGGTTAGAGCTACCGGCTCATAACCGGTCGGTCCGGGGTTCGAGTCCCTGTTGGCGCACCATTGATGCCTCTGCCTTCTTAGCAGGGGCACAATGATTTCTTTTATCCCTTTAGGGGTGTGGTTCAATGGTAGAATAGGGGTCTCCAAAACCTTTGACGTGGGTTCAATTCCTACCACCCCTGCCAAACGTAATGCCGTGTAGCACAGATTTGCTCCACGGTATTTTTCTTTCCCTATATCTGAAAGATCCCCGCCGATCACGCAAAGTAACCGGCGGGGATCTTTTTAGTTACAGATAGAAAGTTTTGCGAACGCTTCGGGGGTGTAGGTCTTGCCTTTATACTTTATTTTAAGATTATCACAGTAGTTGAAAGCACCTTTGTCCACGCTCTTTATGTTTTTGGGAATAGTAATTGTTTTTAAATTTTTGCATCCTGTGAAAGCGCTGGAACTGATCATTATTAAATCATCAGGGAGCGTAATGCTTGTAAGTCCTACACAGAATGAAAACGCACTTCTTCCTATAAATTTTACACTATCGGGAATGCTTACCTTTTTCAACAATCTGCATCCATCAAAAGCGTCTGGATCAATAGAAGTTACACCGTCTTCAATTATAACAGTTTCTATTCCGGAACACCAAAAAGCACTTGAAGAAACGTAATCTACCGTTCCGGGTATAGTTATTTTTTTGATCTTTGTTCTTTTAAACCTTTCTTCATCAATGTCATATTCTTTTCCTTCTTCATAGGCTTTAATAGAATTAAGACTTTCCGCCACTGAAACATTGTTGTAAATGTTTTCTCTTAATATTGTTACGCTGTTTGGTATTGTGTACGAATTCTTATTTATCGCCAAAGGTATATGAATTAATTCTTTCCCATCTTTTGAAAACAGTATCCCGTCAATTGTTTTAAAATATTTGTTGTTTTTATCTACGGTTATCTTTTTTAATGCTATAAGACCGTTACTTAAATTTACGCTTACGGATTCGCGTCCGGCTATGCCCCATGAACGAACAGAGCCTATAGATTTCACTTTTGCCGGAATATGTATTGTTTCAAGGCTTATACAATCCTGAAAAGCGTCTGAAGCAATCACTTCAAGGTTTTTTCCTAATGTTACCTTTTTAAGCTTTAAACATTCCTGAAAACAATAACTACCTATTTCTTTGACCGAGTCCGGAATGGTTATTTCCGTAAGAGGAGTATCGTTAAAAGTATAATAGTATAATTCTTTAACACCTTCGGGAATATTGATCTTTTTTATTCCGGAATGCTGAAAAGCATATATCCCTATCTCATTAACGCCTTTTGGAATGATCAAGCTTTCAAGTGCAAAACACCATACAAAAGAATATGGCTCTATTTTAGTTATGCTGTTGCTTAATTTTATACTTTTTAGGTCATTACAGCCCATAAAGCAAGCTGTCCCTATGTTTTTGACCGAATCAGTCATTGTAACTTTCGTTATCTTAGAGCTGGAAAAAGCATATTCACCTATTTTGGTTACTGTGTTTGGGATAGAAACTTCCGTGATTTGCGAGTATTCAAAAGCCCTATCCCCTATCTTCTTAACGGTTATCCCGTTTATCTTGCTTGGTATTGTGACTTTGCCGCCTTTACCTTTGTAACCTGTGATCGTTCCGCTCTTGTCGATCGTAAAGTCCGATGAAGCCGCCTCCGCGTCGAAAACGAGCCCGGAAAGACCGGTTATTGTTTCCGGAAGCGCCGGCGAACCGAACGCGAGTGCTGCTGCAAGAACCGCTGCGGTCATGCCTCTGAAAAGTTTGTGTTTGTTCATTAAAATACCCTCCGTTGATGTAATTTTCCGGCTGAATCAAAAAGTGCGCAGCAAACGAGCTGCGCACCTGTAAACGATACAAAGCTCGATTTGCTGCGACACAAATGAATCCAACCAATAACTAATCATAAGGCTGTAAGAGCTTGTACATTTACCGAAAGGTATGGTACAACCCTTGATTAGTTATATTCATTTATGTCGCAGTAATATAATACCATAAAAACCGGAAAATTGCAATACCAAAAACGAAAAACGGTACTGTCAGAAGACAATACCGTCCGATATCACGAGATAAGACCGCTTACAAATATCTCTATGCCTATTGCAATAAGTATCACGCCGCCGAGTATCTGGGCTTTTCCGGCAAGTTTCGTACCGAATTTTCTGCCGATCGCGAGCCCTGCCATGCAGATAATAAAAGTTACGGCTGCAATTATAAGGGATGCCGAAAGGGCGGAGGGGAACTCGTATTCGGCAATGGTGAAGCCGACGGAAAGCGCGTCGATAGAAGTCGCTATGCCCTGGAGTATAAGCGCGCTGAACCCGATACCGACTGCTTCATCTTCGCTTTCGGTCCTGCCGGAAACGCTGTCGAAGATCATTTTTCCGCCTATGAAAAGGAGCAGTATGAGCGCGATCCAGGGAACGAACCGCTCAAAGGCGCTGAACACGGTAACGATCGTATGTACGCATATCCAGCCGGTCATAGGCATGAACGCCTGAAAGAATGCGAACGTACCGGCTATCATGAACGATTTTCGCCTTCGCATCTCCGGTTCGTTGAGACCGTTTGCGAGGGAGACCGAAAAAGCGTCCATTGCAAGCCCGACACCGAGGAGAATGCTGTTGAAAACAAAAAGTAAGATGTCTATAAATATCCCTGCCTTTTTTATGCCGTATTCTTATATTATAATATGCCGGTCCGGTTTTGTCAATGACAAAATACAGGGACGATCTGTTTCTTAATTTACGTCAGGTCGCTGCGCCGAAGACGCCGCAGCGGACCCACGATAAGGTGAGTCCGCTGCAATTTTATAGGAGTACAAGTATAGAGGAGTTTCCGGATCATTTCTCTATGGCATCTGTGCGGTAGATGAACTTTACACTGCCGTTTCCGCCTGTGAACGTGCTGTAGTTGTCGGAAACGTTGGATACCGCGTTGAGCCGGTCGATAGTATTGCCGAGGTCGCCGTCGATAATGGAGATGACCTTGCTGATGCCCTCTTCGTTGAATCTGCTGCAGCCTTCGGAGAGCTGTTCGGAACCGTCATCAAGCTGAGTTATACCGTCTATGAGAGCGGGTACTTTGCTGTCGAGCTCGGAGATACCGTCAAAGAGCTTTCCGGAACCGTCCGCGAGTGCAGCCGTACCGCTGCTGAGGTCGCCGAGACCTGTGCTGAGCTGTTTTGCTCCGTCGGCAGCCTGTGCAACGCCGTCGGTGTACTGTGCAAGTCCGGTGTAGAATGTATTGTAGCTGTCGAGCTGTTCTCTGAGTGCCCGGAGCTTAGCGACACCCGCCTGTGCGGTTTTTGCGCCCTCTCTGATCTTTGCCTGCACTTCCGGGGAGTTGTAATTCTGTTCGATGAGCTCGGCGATCTTATCGTCTGTGGTCTTTGCAATCAATGCCTTTACGTCGTCGGAAGCGAGCT
The DNA here is from genome assembly GCA_017635095.1 of Ruminiclostridium sp. Lineage (GTDB taxonomy): Bacteria > Bacillota > Clostridia > Oscillospirales > Ruminococcaceae > Ruminiclostridium_E. The sequence goes on from JAGBMA010000234.1 coordinate 4,099, forward strand.
GCTGTGCAAGAGCGCCGTCAAGCTGCGCCTTAACGGCGTCTGTCTGCATCTGTGCTTCTACGGCAGCTTCGATCTTAGCCTGTGCGGACGCGTCTATAATGCCTGCGGCAACGCCCTGCTGATATGTTTCGGGGGTGAGCTGCTGAGTTGCGAGAACGCCTTCGAGCACCTTGGCCTTTACCGCTTCGGTGACTTTGTTGGTGACTTCCGCTGTGACAGCCTTTGTTACTTCTGCTTCGACCGTGGCACGGTTTGCCTCAACTGCCTCAGTGACCTGCTTTCTTGCAGCTTCCTCGGCGAATTTTTCTGAGTCGTTCCCGCCGAAAGAAGCTATGATCTTGTCGAGCGTTGCGGAGTAGTTGTCTATGGTAAGTTTATAGCCTGTTACGCCGGCAGCTTCCAGCTGTGAGTTTGCCATATCGAGGAGCGATTCAAAAACCTGCTTGCTGCCTGCCGTGAGGGTCGCGTTGTTTGAGGAGAGTTCGTCAAGGCCTGCCGTTAGCTGCGCGGAACCGGTATAGAGCTGAGCAGCGCCGTCATTTGCCTGAGCAGCGCCGTCTCTGAGCTGGACTGCGCCGTCGCGGAGGGCGCCGACACCGTCGGTAAGAGCGGAGGACTTTTCGAGGAGCTCCTCAAGCCCGTCGTGGAGCTTGCCGGAGCCATCTATGAGCTTGTTCATGGCGTCGCTCAGCTTATCTACGTCCTCTGTGAGCGTCTTTTCCTTGTCGTTAAGGTCAATGTCGATGTCGTTGAACACTTCGTTTGTTGCAACAGTCACGGTATTTGTCATCTCAAAGTCGGTAACATCAGCCGTGACCTCGAAGTATTCGGGGATCTTTACCTTTTCTGTATTGACATCAAGGCTTTCGGTAAGTCCCGGGAACGCTGTGCCTACAATGAAAGTACGGTCGCCGTCATTCACAGCCTTGCCGTTGGTGACTTCAATATTGCGGAATTTCGCATTATCGAGCATCATTCCGGTGACAGCCGCGAACGGCACATATATCTTAGTTTCCTCACCGTTTATCTCTACATTTTCGTACTTGTTGTTTTTATAGTCAAAGCGTATCGTTACCTTACCGCTCTTACCGACGATCTCTTCGGCGGTGCATTCCCTGCCGTCGAGGAAATAAGTTACGCCGATATCTATCGGGAGTTCCTCTGTGGTCGTGCCCTGATAGTAGATATCGTTTCCGGAAGCCTTCCAGGTCCTCTTTCCGGCGGATTCCGTGAATGTCTCATCGCCTTTTACGTTCTCAACGTTTGTGAGGGACGATGTTTCGGTGATCTGATCCCTGAGGTCGGTGTTTTCGAGATGATCGCTCACAATGACCTTGTTTACCGCGCCGTTTGCTTTTGCAAGTACATACACGGTCTCGTCCTTGGTGGGTTCGCCGTCGGTCTTTTCTTCGGGTTCCTCTGCTGTGGACTCGGTTGCCCCGGCGATATCACCGGTGTTTTCGTTTGCAGCATACGCCGCGGTAGCGCCCACCGCTCCTGCGAGCATTGTTGCACAAGCTATATAAGAGATCTTTCTGATAAGTGACTGTTTCATAATTATCTTCCTTTCAATATCAACTGTTTGTTATGCCGTTGTCTGATGCAGCTCAGTGGCTGTGGAGAAGTCTTCCGCCGTGGTCGTGCCCTGTGCTGTCCGCAGGTATGCTGCTCATACCGATCGTCGTATGTCTTATAAGAGCGTCACAGAGCATCAGGAGCGCAGGGAGTATGAATATTACGCATACCATGCTTATTACCGCGCCGCGTGCCATTAACATACACATTGAGCTTATAATGTCGATGTCGGAATAGACCGCAACTCCGAATGTGGCTGCAAAAAGACCCATGCCGCTCACGATTATCGACGGGATAGAAGTCCTGAGGGCTGTCATTACCGAGTCGTGCTTGTTCGCACCGCCGATACGCTCGGTCTTGTATCTTGTGGTCATGAGTATCGCGTAATCGACTGTAGCGCCGAGTTGGATAGTGCTGATGCAGATAGGAGCTATGAACGGGAGGGACTGACCCATGTAGTGAGGAAGTCCGAGGTTGATGAATGTCGCGAGTTCGATGACTGCAATAAGAATGAACGGGAGAGATACGGACTTTTCTACGAGAGCGATTATCACGAATATCGCGAGTATCGAGACTGCACTTACTACCTGGAAGTCGTGACCCGTTGTCTCGATCATATCCTTCGTGCAGGGTGCCTCGCCTATGAGCATTCCGCCCTCGTCATACTTTTTGAGGATCATATTGAGGTCATCGAGCTGAGTGTTGACAGCGTCGCTTGCTACCTTGTACTCCGAGCTTACGAGGATAAGCTCCCATTTGTTGCTTATAAGAGTTTCCCTGAGCCGGTCGGGTATCATTTCCTCCGGCACCATGGGACCTACTACGCTTTCAAGCCCTATGACTGCCTTTACGCCGTCAACCTGTTCCATCTCGTTTATCATGGAACGAACGTCTTTGGTCGGCGTGTCCGCGTCAACCAGCATCATATGTGTGGATGCCATATCGAAGTTGTCACGGAGCTTGCTGTTTGCAATAACATAGTCTATATCTTCCGGAAGGCATTCGCCGAGATCGTAGTAAACTTCGTCGTTTGTCTTTGAATAGCCGTAGTAAGCGGGGAAGAGAAGTATCGCGAATACCGCTATGAAAACGGGGAACACCTTTGTGATGCCCTTTGCGAGCTTGCTCATATCGGGTATGAGGGAACGATGTCTTGTTGCCTGGAGGGGCTTGTCGAGGATAAGGATAATGGACGGAAGAACTGTGACACAGCCGATAACTCCGAGGAGAACGCCCTTTGCCATTACTATACCGAGGTCGGCGCCAAGGGTGAAGGACATGAAGCAAAGAGCTACGAAGCCTGCAATAGTCGTTACCGAGCTTCCGAGAACGCTTGTGAGGGTGGAATGTATCGCTTCCGCCATTGCTTCCTTATGATCGGAGATCGTAGTGAGCTTTTCGTTGTAGCAGTTCCAGAGGAATATCGAGTAGTCCATTGTTACCGCGAGCTGGAGGACAGCCGAAAGAGCCTTTGTGATGTAGCTTATCTCACCCATGAAGTAGTTGGTGCCGAGGTTGAGAAGTATCATCATGCCTATGCTCGCGAGGAAAACGAACGGGACGGTCCAGCTGTCGAGAAAGACGATCATTGCCACACAGGCAAGTGCTACCGCTATACCGACGTAGATCGGCTCTTCCTTTTCACAGAGATCCTTCAGGTCTGTAACGAGGGCGGACATACCGGAGACGAACGCCTGCTTGCCCGCGATCGAGCGGATCTCCCTTATGGCGTCCATTGTGACGTCCGCCGAGGTGGAGCTGTCGAAGAATACCGCGATCATGGTCGCGTTTCCGTTGTTGAACGCGCTATATACCTTGTCGGGAAGCATTTCCTTCGGTATCGTCACATCTGCGAGACTTTCGTAGCAGAGGACGGTATCCACATGATCGACTTCCTTTATCTTGTCTGCGAGGGCTGCAATATCCCTGCCCGGCATATCTTCGAGGACTATCATGGAGAAAGCGCCTTTTCCGAACTCATTGAGAAGTTCGTCCTGTCCTTTTACCGTTTCCATGTCCGACGGCAGGTAGTCGAGCATATCGTAATTGATCCTTGTGCCGATCATACCGAGAACTGCCGGGATCATAAGCACGAGGGTGATTATGACTATCGGCACACGGTATTTTACGACCGCGTTTGCAAATTTCATAAACTATCTTCCTTTCTTTATATAAGGGTCATCGCCCTTTTTTTCAGTGGTTGTGCGCCGGCGTTATCGTTATCACGTCGTCCGGCATCTGGTTCTTTACTATCTTTACCGCGGTTAGAACGGTTATGAGGTTGAGCGCGCCCTCCGCGAGAAGCGTTATACCGAGTATCACGGCTATCACCGATGCGCTGTCCACGGGGTTTATCGTGAGGAAGAAGCCCGCTGTGCCGGTGAGAAGAGCCGCCGCAAGTATGAGCCACCATTTTCCCACACCGAAAGACCTTGCATCGAGAGCCACCTGGATCTTCAGGAGCCCGTCGGTCATCACGATCACCCCGAACAAAACTCCGATGAACCCGAGGAAAAGCTCCGGTTTTACTGCACAGGTCACGCCGAGTATCATGAGCAGTATGCCTTCTGCGAGGTCATGCTGGAACGCGAGCCTGAACAGGTCTTTTGAGAAGTAGCTTACTATCTTGACTGCTCCGAATGCCGCCGCCGAGATGCCCATTACCGTGCACATCACGTCTGCAAGTGTGTCCGGCGCTGCTACGAGCACGCAGCCGAGAACGATCATTACCGCCGACATGATTATATATCCGGTCTTTGCCGCTTTCATTGGTGTTACAGATCTCATCATTTTTTTCGCCCCCCGATGATCTTTTTCTGTTTACAATTGCATTATATCACCGTTTCCGCAAAAAGAAAACGGTCAGTTCCCCTGTCCGTGTGTAAAACTCACACACCGGCAGGTAAACTGACCGAATTTTTTGCAATTCAGGCTTGTCTGTACGATTTTTGGGCATTTGCAGCCTGTTTGTCTGAAATTTAACGAGACTGGTGCAAGTCGGACGGACGCCCCGGTTTCGCTTATTTTTCTCCCGTCACTACTCTGTCAAGACCTGCGTAATCCTTTATTATACGCGGTTCAAGCCCTGACTCCCGCATTATCTCCGCGACCGCGGGACCCTGTGTTTCACCCGTTTCCACAGCCATGAACCCGTTTTCCGAAAGTCGGGCTGACCATGCGGGGATAAGGGCGCGGTAGAATCCGAGCCCGTCCTCGCCGCCGTAAAGCGCTGTCTCCGGCTCATGCGCCACTTCCCGCATAAGCGACTTCATCTCCGTCCCTGTAAGGTAGGGCGGATTTGAGATCACTGCGTCAAACTCAAGCCCCGGAAAAAGCGTCCCGTCGGTGGCATCAGCCTGTATCGCCGTCACGTCCGCGCGGTTCAGGGCTATATTGCGGGTAAGATAGGAGAAAGCCGCGTCGTAAAGCTCCACGGCATAGCATTTCGCCCCGGTTTTCAGAGCGGCACTTATGGGTATGCAGCCTGTACCGCTGCAAAGATCTATGAGCAGTGAGTTTTTGCCGAGCCGTTCCGCTGCAATATCTACGAGAAGCTCCGTTTCGGGCCTCGGGATAAGCACTCCCTCGCCTACATAGAACGGAAAGCCGTAGAACTCCCACTTCCCGAAGATGTACTGGAGCGGTTCGCCGTTAAGTCTGCGGGAGACTGCGGCATCTATCAGCTTTGTCTGCGGGTCATCGAGCCCGCCGCCGATAAGCGCCGCGTCTCCCGCGTATTCGCGTATGATCTCCCTTGCCTCGAACGCAGGGTCAAAGACCCCTGCTCCGGAAGCAAGGGTCTTTGTTATACTGTGCAGTTTTTCCCGTGCGCTTACCATTTGTCGCTCTCCTTATCCGCGGGGATAACGGCGTTCATGGCGGCAATTGCGGCTTCTATCTCGGAATCGTCCGGCTCTTTTGTGGTAAGTCTCTGGAGCCAGAGCCCGGGAGCGGAGATGATACGGGTGATGATGTTGTCGTAGCGTCCCGCGAGCCGTATAACTTCGTAAGATATGCTCACGATAACGGGCAGGAGCAGTATCTTGCAGGATACCCGGAGTATCATCGCGAACACATCGTTTACGCCGAATGTGTCGATAAACATCTGGTTGGTTATGGGGACGACGCTGTAAACGAGAATGCTTATGAGGAGCACGAGGAAGATGAAGCTTGTGCCGCAGCGGGGGTGGAACCGTGTCTGGGGTCTTACGTTATCCACCGTGAGATCGAGCCCTTTTTCATAGCAGAATATTGTCTTGTGCTCTGCGCCGTGGTATTCGTAGGTGCGGCGTATGCTCTGGGTCTTTGATACGATCCACATATAGGTGATGAAGATTATGATCTTGAGGATACCCTCAAAGAGCGACTGGAACGGTGAGAGATCCGCTCCTTCGCCGACGAGGTACTGAATGAGCATGAACAGCCATGTGGGAACGAACACGAACAGCACTATCGCCATTGCGATGCCGAGGATCATGGCTATAGTCATGACGACGCCCATGAGCTTGTCGCCGAGCTTATCGTCGAGCCATTTCTCGAACTTTGTCATTTCTTCCTCTTCGCTCTCGTCCTCTGTCATTCCCGACAGCTCTGCCGAGCGTGAGAGGTAGTAATAACCGTCCGAAAGCTGAGAAACGAAGTTTATTGTACCTCGTATGAACGGTGCTTTGTTGTACCACTTCCGCTGTTTGTTCTCTTTTTCTTCAAGAACGATCTCTCCGTCTTTACGGCGCACTGCCATAGCGGTTTTTTCGGGGCCTTTCATCATTATGCCTTCTATGAGTGCCTGACCGCCTATCGTAGTGCGGTGAAGATTATCTTTTTCTGCCATTTTGTGCCTTTCTTCAGAAATGAAATATACATCTATTATATTATATATTTGCCGTTTTGTCAATCCGCGGCAATTCTAACATAAATTCGTGCATAAAAAGTGTGAAAACTGTGATTATCTTCAAAAAATCCGTCTGTTAAGCGAAAAAAGGTTGACTTGAAGCCGGAATTGCTGTATATTGTAAATATGTGTGGATATTCTAATGTAAGAAAGGATCTATGGTTATGAAAAAAATATTTGCTGTATTTGCAATGATATGTGTGCTTGCGGCTGCAGGCTGCAATAACGGAAACAAGGATAACACATCCGATACGACGACTGCAGCGCCGGACACTACCCAGGCTGCCGACGCGGATCCCGGCGAAGGACATAAGGTAACTGCAATAGCGTATGAGGAGGAAGCAAGGGAAGATACCACCGTTGAAGCTCTCGAATACCTCAGCCAGGTGGCTCCTTTATACAAGACATACCTTGAAAAGAGAAGAACTGTACCGCTCACCCTCGAAACGACACTTGTGAACGAATCGGGCACATGGAAAAACGGCATCTATATCAAGGACGAAAAGAACTTTGCCCAGTATTCCATAGATCCCAGCGGAGTAAAGACCACCGTTATATACAAGGACGGCTTTGCGTACCAGATCGACGATGAAAAGCGTCTCATCTACACCCTTGAGCTGGGCGATGAGCGGTTTGCAAGCACCTTCGACTCGTTCAGCCTCCGCATAATCTATTATGATGATGTTTTCGGCGTTGACTACCTCAACGACTCCCAGGAATACAAGGGAACAGAGTACGATCACGTCAATATCGCCATAAGCGAGGACGATGTTACCGACCATTACTTCGACAAGGCCACCGGAGATCTTGTATATACCGTTTCCGCAGGCAACGAGAGCCATATCGACAAGCTTGAGAATGCGGTCGCGGACGACTCGGTGTTTGAACTTCCCGCGGACTATGAGAAGAAGACGTTTGAAGACCTTATGGCGGAGCTCCAGGCTCAGGCTCAGGCGCAGCAGAGTGAAAATGCCGGCGAATAGATCACGGAATACAGATAAAAAGCTCCCGTTCAGCTTATTGCTGAGCGGGAGTTTCAGTTTGTCAATAAAGTATCATGTTTTTTGCAGATGTATTGATCTCCGTGGTACGGTACAGGGTCCAGCGTCACGCTGGCGCGATCCAGCCGCGAAGGCTGGCCCCACTCGGGAGAGTAAAGCGCGTGAGCGCCGGACAAGCTCCCGTTCAGCTTATTGCTGAGCGGGAGCTTCGTGTTATTAACGTATCATTCGGTCCTTGCAAGCCATATGCTTGCAACATCGAGGGCATCGTAGAGGCTTTCTCTGTCGCTTGTCTTTACGACCATGTCCTGGGGGTCGATATTCGGGTCTGTGCGCATGAGTATCACCTGGATCTTGTCGGCGATCTCAAGACCGTTCTCATTGTGGGTCGATCTTATATTGAGGTTTGCAACGAACTCGTCGCTCATGTTTCCGTAGTAGATCGTGTTTCCGTTTCTTACGAGCGGAAAGCCTTTGTATGTCAGAAACTCTTCAGCCATAGTATCATCTTCTCCTTATCCTGCATTTCCCTTGGGGAAGCGTGTCATTACTGCTCGGTATTCGCTTTTATGTCCTGAGGACGCTGGCGCACCTTTATGTGCACCTCACGGAGCTGCTGTTCGGTAACTTCCGTGGGAGCGCCGAGCAGGAGATCCTGCGCATTGGAGTTGAGCGGGAATGCGATGACTTCGCGGATGCTTTCCTCATCGAGGAGGAGCATTATCATTCTGTCTATACCGAACGCCATACCTGCATGAGGCGGAGCGCCGTACTTGAACGCGCTGTAGAGGGCGCCGAACTTGGCTGCCACATCTTCCTCGGTGTAGCCTGCAATATCGAACGCCTTTACCATGACATCTATGTCGTGGTTGCGTACAGCTCCCGAAGCGAGCTCAACACCGTTGCAGACAACGTCGTACTGGTACGCGAGAACGTCGCAGGGATCCTTTGTGTTGAGCGCTTCGAGCTCGCCCTGGGGCATAGAGAAGGGGTTGTGCGTGAAGATCGGCTTTCCGGTCTCCTCGTCCTCTTCGTACATGGGGAAATCGACTATCCAGCAGATCTCGAACCTGCTCTCGTCGATAAGTCCCATTCTCGATGCAACTTCGTTTCTTATCTGACCGGCGAATTTCTCTGCATTCTTCTTGTTATCGGCGATAAAGTAGAGTACGTCTCCCACTTCGAGCTCCGCGCGCTTTGCAAGCTCTTCTCTGTCGCCTTCGCGGAGGAACTTGTCGATAGGACCGTTGAACTTGAGCCCCTCTTCTACCTTGAAGTAGCCGAGACCCTTCATACCTATCGAAAGTGCGTATTCTTCCATTTTCTCGAAGAAGCTCTTGGACTTCTCCGCCATTTTCGGAACGCGGATCGCGCGTACAGTCTTGTTGGAGAACGGCTTGAAAGAGCTGTCAACGAACAGGTCGGACACATCTATGATGAAGAGCGGGTTGCGGAGGTCGGGCTTGTCGGAGCCGTACTTCAGCATAGCCTCTTCAAATGTTATACGCGGGAAAGGCGCATGGGTGTACTGCTTCTTTCCGAACTTTTCGAGGATAGCGGGGAAAACCTGTTCCGCTGCTGCAAAAACGTCTTCCTGGGTAGCGAAGCACATTTCCATGTCGAGCTGGTAGAACTCGCCGGGAGTACGGTCTGCACGGGCGTCCTCGTCACGGAAGCAGGGCGCGAGCTGGAAGTACTTGTCGAAACCGGAGACCATGTAGAGCTGCTTGAAGATCTGGGGAGCCTGGGGGAGCGCGTAGAACTTTCCGTGATGCTTACGGGACGGGATAAGGTAGTCGCGGGCGCCCTCCGGGGAGGAAGTGGAGAGGATAGGGGTCTGGAGCTCAAGGAAGCCGAGCTCGGTCATCTTCTCGCGCATGAAGCTCATTACCTGTGAGCGGAAAACGATGTTGTCGTGTACTTTTCTGTTTCTCATATCGAGGAAGCGGTAGCGAAGTCTCACGTCCTCGTTGCTCTTGTGGGATTCCGGCACCTCGAACGGCAGCTGGGTCATGACCTTGCCGAGCATATCCACGCTCTCTGCTTCGAGCTCTATGGTGCCTGTAGCTATTTTCGGGTTGTAGGTGCTCTCATCGCGCTTTATGATCTTACCGCTTATTGAGATCGCGCATTCTTTGGAGATGCCCTCAAGGAGCTTCTCGTTGTTCTGGAATGTGACCTGGAGCATTCCGTAGTGGTCTCTGAGGTCGATGAACTCGATACCGCCGTGGTCTCTGATATTCTCTACCCAGCCCGACACACGGACTGTCTTTCCGATGTCCGACTCGGATAACATCGCCGTGTTGTGGTCACGGTACTTGTTTGCTGTGAACATTGTTCGCTGTTCCTTTCCTTTTGGTACGGCAGTCTGTCGGAATGGAACATTCCGACAGACGGTCTTTGCAGACGGCACGAGGTTTACGCAGTCTCGACCCGCGCAAGCGTACCGCTTGACCAATAAATATTTATTTAGCCTTTGAGTTTCTGCTCAAGTATTGCCTTGATAGTATTGGGTGTAGCCTGACCTTTGAGAGCCTTGTTTGCCTGACCCATGAAGAAGCCGAATACCTTCTGTTCACCGGCGCGGTACTGCTCCACCGGCTTCGGGTTGTCGGCGATGAGCTTGTCTATGACTGCTTCCACAGCCGAGCTGTCGTCCTTTACCCAGAGGTCGAGCCTGTCGCAGACAGCGTCCGGCTTTTCTCCGGTATTTATCATCTCAACGAAGATCGTCTTGTAGTTGTTCTTGTTGATCTTGTCCGTATCGCCCAGCTCTATGAGTCTTGCAAGATCCTCGGGCGCGAATTTAAGGCTTGTCATAGACATCTCGCCGAGGTTTATGCGGCGGAGGAACTCACCGAGCATGAAGTTCGCGACCGCCTTGGGCTTGTCGTAGGCTTTTATTGCAGCCTCATAGAAATCGCAGATATCCTTGTCGTTTATGATGTTGTCCGCGTCGGTCTCCGCAAGGCCGTACCGGGACATATAGCGTTCCTTGCGCTGCTGGGGCATTTCCGGGAGCGCTTCTTTTATTGCCGCAAGTTCTTCCTCGGTGAAGATGATCGGAGGGATATCCGGGTCGGGGAAATAGCGGTAATCATGGGCGTCTTCCTTTGAACGCAGCGCCGTTGTCTCACCGGTGGTGTCGGAGAAGCGCCTTGTTTCCTGGAGCACCCGTCCGCCGGATTCGATTATCTCGGTCTGGCGGTAGATCTCGTACTCGATCGCACGGGTTATCGCCTTCGTGGAGTTGAGGTTTTTCAGCTCCGCACGGGTACCGAGTTCTTTTGAGTCTTTCGGCGCGAGGGAGATATTGACGTCGCATCTCAGCGAGCCCTGCTCCATTTTGCAGTCGCATATCCCCGCATACTTATAGAGCAGCTTTATCTTCTCGACATAAGCCACAACTTCCTCGGCGCTGTGGAAATCCGGCTCTGTTACCATTTCTATGAGCGGTATGCCGCAGCGGTTGTAGTCTGCGAGGCTCGAACGGGTCGCTTCGTCATGCACGAGCTTTCCCGCGTCCTCTTCGAGGTGTATGCGGTTCACGCGTATGCGCTTTTCCTTGCCGCCGGCGACTATGTCAACATAGCCGTTAAGGCAGACCGGTCTCGGCATCTGTGAGATCTGATATGCTTTCGGAAGGTCGGGGTAGAAGTAGTTCTTTCTGTCCCATTTCGTGAACCGTGAGATCTCACAGTTCGTAACATAGCCTGCACGGATAATGTACTCCACGGCTGTGTGGTTGAGCACCGGAAGCGTTCCGGGAAGTCCCGAGCAGACGGGGCAGCAGCGGGAGTTCGGTTCTCCGCCGAATTCCGCCGAGCAGGTGCAGAACACCTTTGACTTTGTGAGGAGCTCGGCGTGTATCTCAAGTCCTATCGTCGGATATAAATTGGACATTTGTTCCGCGCTCCTTTCTTATAATGTGCAGCGAACGGGCGAGAAAGTCTTCTCAAACGCGTCCGCGGTCTGGATTATGGTCGATTCGTCGAAACGTCTGCCGACAATGGACATTCCTATCGGCATACCCGCCGCGTTGTAGCCGCAGGTGGTGTTTATTGCGGGGAGTCCGGCGATGTTCACCGTTACCGTGCAGATATCCGCGGTGTACATCTTTACCGGGTCGTTGTCCTGTGCGCCTATCTTGTATGCAACGCTCGGGGCGGTTGGGGTAAGGATAACGTCGGCTTTGTCGAACACGGCATTGTATTCTGAGATTATCTGCTGCTTGAGGGCGAGAGCCTTGCGGTAGTATGCGTCATAGTATCCGCTTGAAAGCGCGTAGTTCCCGAGGAGAATGCGGCGCTTTACCTCGGCTCCGAAGCCGCGGTTACGGCTGTCGCGGATCATCTCGTCGAAGCTGTGTCCTTCACCCCGCAGACCGTACTTTATGCCGTCGTAGCGGGAAAGGTTCGATGCAGCCTCCGCGGAGGAGATGAGGTAGTAAGCCTGGACCGCGTATTTGAGCGTGCTTATGGAGCAGTCCACAAGTTCCGCGCCCATTTTCTCATATTCGTGAGCCGCGTTCATTACCGCGGTCTTTACCTCGTCATCTACGGCATCTCCGTAGAATTCCTTCGGTATAGCGATCTTCATGCCGGATATGCTCTTTCCGAGCTTTTCGTTGAAGTCGGTGAAAGGCACGTCCTTGCTTGTGGCGTCGTGGGGATCCACGCCGGCTATGGCGTTCAGTATTATTCCGCAGTCCTCGGCGGATCTTGCGATCGGGCCTATCTGGTCGAGGGAGCTTGCGAATGCCACAAGCCCGTATCTCGAAACACGCCCGTAGGTGGGTTTGAGACCGGTAACTCCGCAGAACGACGCGGGCTGGCGGATAGAGCCGCCTGTATCGCTTCCGAGAGCCGCCGTGCAGAAGCCTGCGGAGACTGCAGCCGCGGAACCGCCGGAAGAGCCGCCGGGAACGCATTCGGTGTTGTACGGGTTCTTTGTTTTCGCAAAGGCGCTCGTCTGTGTGGAGCCGCCCATTGCGAACTCGTCCATGGACACCTTTCCGAGCAGGGTGTAGTCGTCTTTTATGAGCTTTTCGACTGCTGTTGCATTATACGGCGGCACGAAATCGCCCAGCATCTTTGACGAGCAGGTGGTGCGTATGCCGTCCGTGCAGAGGTTGTCCTTGAGGGCTATCGGTATCCCGGTGAGGGGCGCGGCATTTCCCGCGTCGATGCGCTTTTGTGCAGCTTCGGCGTTCTTCATGGCTTCATCTTCGGTAACGGTTATGAACGAGAGCACCTTACCGTCGTTCTTTTTTATCTCGGAGAGGAACTCCGAAGCCGCTTCCTTTGCTCCGATCTCTTTGCTGTCGAGCATTCTGCGGAGCTGTGCGGCGGTGATGTTTTTAAGATCCATATTATCCCTCCCGTTATTCCATCATCTTCGGCACGACGTAGCAGTTGTCGCGCGGAGTCGTGTTCTGCTGGAGCTTTTCGGTGGGGAAGGACGGGGCGGGGATATCCTTGCGGAGGTCGCCGTAGCCTATCTCGTTGTGATCTTTTGTATCGTCGTATGTTATGTCATACTCTTTGATCGTGTCCATAAGATCGATAATATCGGTCATCTGGCCGAGCATATCCTTCTGCTCTTCCTCGGTGAAGTTGAGCTTGGACAGGGCGCAGATATGGTCAAGAGTTGCAATATCCATTATATACCCCTTTCATATTATACATTATCCAATCTATTATACTATAAAAAGTATATAATTGCAAGAGTTTTTGCGAGATTTTTTGTTCTTTTCGCTTCCGGGGGCATCTTTCCGGTCATTTGTCTATGAGTATATCCTCCCAGTTTTCGGGAAATCCTATGTAGGACAGGTCTATGACCTCACGGTATTCGGCTATGAGAAGGGTGAGCTTGGCTGCGAAAGCGGTGTTCCATACGTCGCTCCTCGGGTATAGCTTTTTGAGCACGATAATATAATCGAAGAGGGTATTCGACATATTGCGCTGCATATCCGGGGGCTGTTTCGGCACGGAGGAGAGGTTGTTTGCATAAAGGCGGTTATAGTGGGCGCACTGGTTGCGCAGCTCGGAAAGGCAGTTGAGCCAGTTTTCCACGCATCGGTACGGCATATCGAAGGCGGCTTCCGCGATAGCGCGTTTATCCTCGATCTTCATGTCGCTGTAGAAGGTATTGAGGGCGCCGAAGCTGAACAGCTCCATAATGACCCAGAGCGGGAATGCGCCGCCGTACTTCTTCATGTGGTGGGTGACGAGCTGCTCGCCGGTGTTGTTTTCGATCATACGGTCAAGCTTTTTGAGGAAAGCCTTGTGGTTGTGGCGGGTGTCGAAGCTCGACTCGTTCAGGTAGCCGAGAGCGCCGTATTTGAGAGCGTGATAGTTGGATATGTTCGCGCGCATGGTTATCTCCACCTCTTCAAGCGCAAGCAGCAGAAGCGACCGGAGAAGCCTGTCGAAGTCGTATATATGCATGACCACCTCGAAGCTTGTGCCTTCGCGGTATTTGCTTTTTGTTTCGAGGAAAATGGCGAAGTAGTGGGCGAGCCGGTAGTAGTTTATGTTTGAGAGCGCACAGACAGCGTGATCCATGTCTTCGATGATGCACCCTCTGCTCAGAAGCTTTTCTATCTGATCCTCTACTGTGGCAGGGCTCTTGACCTGTCTGTATCTGGGCTCGGGAGCCTTCCTGCGGTCATCTTCGCGCCGGCTGTCGTTACGATCGTCTCCGTATTTTTCCCGTCCGTTCCGGTATGACATCTGCATCTTCCTTTCATGCGGTTCAGCTATGAACATTATATTACTTTTGCGGCATTATGTCAATCAAACTCAGGCATATTGCAAAAAAAGTAGTGACAAACAGAAAAAAATGTGCTATAATATAATCAACATAGGGCGGCGAACCATGCCGCTCCTCCAACATTACGAAAGGATGAGCCGATGAATTACGAAAAGTCATGCGGCGCTGTCGTTTACAGAAAGTTCCACGGCAATACCGAGATCCTTCTTATCAGGCATATCAAATCGGGTTACTGGTCTTTCCCGAAAGGTCATGTCGAAAAAGGAGAGACCGAGATCGAAACTGCGACAAGAGAGATAAAGGAAGAAACAAATATCGATGTCCTCATCGACAGCGGCTTCCGGGAGACCGTCACCTTCAGCCCCAGACGCGATACGAGCAAGACCGTCGTCTATTTTGTCGCCAAAGCGATAAGCCGTGATGCAAGGCCCCAGCTCGACGAGATCTCCGAGATGAAGTGGATGGAGATCGGCCAGGCTGTGTCTCACCTTACATACGAAAACGACAAAATAATCGCACATAAGGCAAAATCGTTCATAGCGCTGATGAAATGACAAGCTGCCCTGCGCCTTCGGGAGCGGGGCAGACTGCTTTTTTCGGGGAAAGTGTAAAAAATTCCAAAAAATTCGGTTCAAACAGGTGACAAAATCAAAATAATATGATATAATATACTTTATAATAGTTTGTACGGTTTAAAGCGCCTTATCCTTAAAGAAGGAGGAAACACCAATGTCGGCAAACTCTTCAATGATGAAGATCAATGTGGAAGAACTTGAGTCCGGAATGGTCACGGCGGATAATGTGATCGAGCCGGGTACGGACAGGGTCCTGCTCCTCAAAGACACCGTCCTCGACAGCGTCATGATCTTCAACCTCAAAGAGCGCTATAACGTCGGCGAGGTGTATATCAAGAAAGCTTTCAGCGCTTCTACCATATCACAGGAGATGCGCACGGAGATAAATATCCATCAGTCCCTCAGCACGCTGAAAAATGTGTTCGGCTCTGATGAAGACAAGCCGCTTACGGATTTCTCGAAGGAAGCGTCAAAACAGATCACCAACGTCGCCAATGACCTTATCACAAGTCTCTACGCTGATGACAATATCCTTCTGAAGATGCATCAGCTCCAGTCTTACGATGATTACACATACAAGCACTGTCTGCGTGTGGCGATGATGTCCGTCACCATAGGCAAGAGCCTCGGGCTCCCGCGGAACAAGATGCATGACCTGTGCGAGGCCGCGCTCCTTCACGACCTCGGCAAGCGCACTATAGATGTCGATATAATACGCAAGCCCGGCCGTCTTACCGACGACGAGTTTGCTGCAATAAAAAAGCACCCCCAGAACGGTTACCTCCTCCTTAGAAAGAACGGAGGATATACCGAGGAAGTCATGAACGCTGTGCTCATGCACCACGAGAAGTTCGACGGCACCGGTTATCCCCTCGGGCTCAAGGGCGGCCAGATAACCTATCTTGCGAGAATAATAACCGTGGCGGACGTTTACGACGCGCTTACCTCCAACCGCCCCTACAGACAGCCATGGAGCGTCGCGGAAGCGGAAGAGTTCATGATGGGCGGAGCGAATTCCCACTTCGATTATGATATCATCATGGCGTTCCTGAACGCGTTCGCGCCGTACCCCGTGGGTGAGAACGTGCTCCTGAGCGACGGCAGGAAAGCCGTTATCGTGAGCAATAACACCAATGTCCTCCGTCCCGTGATAAAGATAGTGAATGCCAGCGGGAGCGAAGGCGAGACGATAGACCTTTACAACGACTTCAAGTACCTTACTCTCTCGATAAAAGCAGTCGATAGAGACGGTATTTCGGGCGAAAACTGAATAAAGTCAACATATACACAAACAAAGAAAGGAACAAAAACCAATGGCAAAAGTAGTTAAATTCGGAGGAAGCTCCCTGGCGGACGCGAACCAGTTCCGCAAGGTGGCCGATATCATCAGGAGCGACAAAGAGCGCAGATACGTCGTTCCGAGCGCACCGGGCAAGCGTTTTTCCGGCGACACGAAGGTCACGGATATGCTGTATAAGTGCTATGACGATGTCTGCGGCGGAGCGAATGCAGTCGCTGCGTTCCTTCCTATCGCCGAAAGATACAACGGTATCATAAGCGACCTCGGACTTACTATCTCCCTTGACAGAGAATTCGAGGAGATCACCGACAATTTTACGAAGCGTGCAGGCCGTGATTACGCCGCAAGCCGCGGAGAGTACCTCAACGGCATCATTCTTGCCAACTACCTCGGCTTCAACTTCGTTGACGCGGCAAAGGGCATTTTCTTCAAGGCAAACGGCGAATTTGACGCCGAGCTTACCGACGCGACCCTCGCTTCTATCCTCGAAGGCTACGACTGTGCAGTTATCCCGGGCTTCTACGGCGCTAACCCCGATGGCACCATACGCACCTTCTCCCGCGGGGGAAGTGACTTCACCGGTTCTGTGGTAGCGAAAGCCATAGGCGCGGAGCTGTACGAGAACTGGACGGACGTTCCCGGATTTGCGGTCGCGGATCCCCGCATCGTCGATGATCCCGAGTTTATCGACATCATCACCTACCGTGAGCTCAGAGAGCTTTCATATATGGGCGCAACGGTGCTGCACCAGGACGCTATCTTCCCGGTAAGAAACGCTAAGATCCCGATCAATATCAAGAATACCAATGACCCCTCAGCAAAGGGAACCATGATCGTACCCGAAGCTCCCGAGGGCAAGAACGAACATATCATCACCGGTATTGCCGGAAAGAAGAATTTCAGCGCCATAGCGATAGAAAAGGACGAGATGAACGGTGAGATCGGCTTCCTTCGCCGTATCCTCACGCTCATGGACGTTGAGAAGATAAACTTCGAGCATATCCCCACCGGCATCGACACCATGACCCTCATCGTTGACAGCGATGATATCAAGGCTCACCCTAATTTCATCGAGCGCGTGAAGGAAGTCTCGAACCCCAATCACATCGAGATCGAAGACAACCTCGCTCTTATTGCAGTCGTAGGACGCGGCATGAAGGCGACAAAGGGTACCGCTACCCGTATATTCGCGGCTCTCTCTCATGCAAACATCAATATCAAGATGATAGACCAGGGCTCCTCCGAGCTCAACATCATCATCGGCATCAGAGAGGAAGACTTCGATGAAGCTATCCGCGTGATCTACAATATGTTTATGTTGCAGGAATAAGCAAGCCGGCATAACCGGAAAAAATCAGATATGCCCCCGCCCCCAAGCGGGGGAATTTTGTAGAAGGAGAACAATATGAAGCTTGAAAACATCAAAGTCTATGACCTTGAAGAATGCATCAAGGCTTGCAAATACTCATACGCTGTTGATACAAGTGAAGTAAACAGCGAGATCACAAAGACCATAATAAGTCTCGCCCAGTCCGGAAAGGGCGAAGGTCATGACCAGTTCATGACCGGTATCCGCGTTGCGTTCGACCTCACGTTTACCGTGAAAGCCTGGACAGAGGCAGAGCGATACCGCTTCCTTGAGTTCGTTTCGAGCCAGTCGACAATGCACCGTATCGCGAAATTCGATCTGTCGAAGCAGTACTGCAAGTACGTCGATCCGCGCATGATAGAGATCATGAACGAGCTTAAAGACCGCTACAACGAGACACAGGACCCCGAGGACTACCTCCGGCTGCTTTACAGCAATCCCTGCGGCTTCGAGCTCACCGCGCGCCTTACGACAAACTACCGCGCCCTCAAGACTATATACTCACAGAGAAAGAACCACCGGCTCCCGGAATGGCGGGAGTTCTGCCGGGAGATCGAAAAACTTCCTTACGCCGCAGAACTTATCATCGGCAAAAGCAAGGACGAGGAGTAAACCAAGAGCCATGAGCACAACGAACGGTCGGGACACGGTTCCCGCAAGATTTACAGAAAGAACCGCACAGAATATAGGAACTGCGGAAGTCAGGGTAGTGCGTGACAACGAGACAGGCGTGAACTACATTATTGCTGTTGACACGGCAAAGGGCGGTATCTCTGTCACCCCGCTCCTTGACCAGACGGGAGAGGTCTTTATAGATAACATCGACGACGACAACTGAACGTGAAAGGAAATAAGATATGCGAAGAAAATATGCCGCAGTCCTCTGCTGTGCTGCCTTGATGCTGGCGGCGGGCTGCAACAGCGGCAATACTGCCGACACCTCCGCGGCACAGAATACTCCCTCCGATACGAGCGGAGCAGAGAGCGGGACTGCAAATGAAGTCAGCGAACCGGTCTCCGGAGCCGCTTCCGAGTACGAATGGGGCAATGTGGAAATAGTCGGCGGCGGCTATGTCACGGGTATTCTGTTCAACAGCGGAGAAGAGGGTCTTGTTTATGCAAAGACCGATATCGGCGGATTATACCGTATGGATAATGCTACGGGACGCTGGAAGCCGCTCATGGACAGGTTCGGCAACGACGACTATTCGTATTACGGTATCGACGGAGTTGCAGCCGACACGAGATCCCCCAACAAGGTCTATGCTCTTGTGGGAATGTACAGCAACATGAAGGCGGCTGTGCTGTGCTCGGACAACTACGGCGACGACTGGAGCATCACTCCGCTGAGCTTCTCGGCGGGCGCCAACGAGCCTCACCGCCAGGCGAACCGTCTTGAGATCGACCCGAACGACAGCTCCACGCTCTATCTCGGATCCCGCCACGACGGGCTCTGGGTGAGCCATGACAGCGGGGCGAGCTTCACGAATGTTGCAAGCTTCCCGACTATCGGCAGCAGCTACACCGAGGACGGCTACTTTTTCGGAATCACCGGAATTGCATTCGACCCGGCTTCTTCCGCGGAGGGTGAACCATGCAGCACCATTTATGTCGGAACGGGCGATCGGGTGATCTATGTCACACACGACGCGGGCGCCACATGGGAAGAGCTTGAAGGCGCGCCGAAAGGCTATCTCACGAACCATATCCATGTTGTGGGCGACGATGTTTACTTCGTATTTACGGCGACGGCAGCCCCCTACGCTCCGAAAAAGGGCACGATACGCAAGTATAATTCAAAGACCGGTGAATGGACAGACATCACCCCCGACAGCACCGGTCACAGCTGGGGCGACCTCGAAGCCGACCCCAACGACCCCGGAACGATATATGCAAGCACCATGGGCAGGTACTCGGCGGACGAGGACGACAACATCTACCGTTCGAAGGACGGCGGTGCGACATGGGAATGCATCTTTGACGAGTCGAACGAGAGCGACAAGCTGTTCACCCTTGACTATTCAAAGGCGCCGTGGCTCGACTGGGGCAGGGAGCACGCTGTGCTTGGCTGGATGATCGGTGACATAGCCATCGACCCCTTTGACAGCGGCGAGATAGTTTACGGCACCGGCGCCACGATCTATCATTCCACCAATCTTACGGATTGGGGCAGCGAGCCTGTGAAATTCGAGGTCTTCTGCGAGGGTCTTGAAGAGACGGTCATAAACGACCTTGAAGCTGCAAATTCCGACGATATACGGCTTTACTCGGCTATGTGGGACATAGACGGCTTCACGCACCGTGATGTTGACAAGGCGCCTTCTCACATGAACGGGAACGGCTCTATGACCAAATCCATGAGCATTTCCTGTGCATACAACGCTCCGCAGATCGCGGCGCGGACCGGCGAAGGCACGCTTCCGATCTCGATAACGACAGACGGCGGCGAGACCTGGACAGACGTGAAGAAGCCTGCGGACGCGGGCGGAGACTGCGGCACAGTCGAGGTGAACTGTGACGGAAGCGTTATTTACTGGACGAACAAGTCTGCTGCGGGCATCTACTTTACGAAAGATCTCGGTGCAACATGGGAAAAAGCGGAAAAGACATTTGCAAGCGCCAAGATCGAATCGGACTGCTTCAACAAGGACGTTCTGTACGTTTACACGAGCGTTGGAATGTTCGTGACGACTGACGGCTGTGCGACATTCACGAAGATCGACCAGTTCATACCGGACGGCTGCTCTCTTACGGCAAGTCCCGAGAAAGAGGGCGATGTATGGCTCTGGACGCCTATGGGCGGTCTGTATCTGCTGCCCGATTACGGTGCAGGTCAGGCGCAGCGCAAGGGCATTCAGGCTGTAAAGGCCTTCGCGGTCGGCGCAGCCAAAGACAGCTCAAGCCCCATGACGCTCTATGCTCTCGGCACCAACGAAGATCAGTACGGTGTATGGCGTTCTTCCGACAGCGGCGACACATGGGAGCGCATCAACGACGACCTTCACCAGTTCGGCTCTTCCGGCGACTCACTCGCCGCCGACCTGCGCACCTACGGTCAGATCTACTTCGGCACCAACGGCCGCGGCATCATCATGGGCAGGCTTCGCTGACCCGCCAGGGCTCCGCCCTGCACCCTCAGCGCGTCTGCGGACGCGCGTGTGGGGCTCTGCCCCACGCCCTGTGTCCGGCGCTCCCGCGCTTTACTCTCCCGAGTGGGGCCAGCCTACGCGGCTGGATCGCGGCAGGGCAAGCCCTGCACCCGTAGCTGCCGCGACTTACCCGTCAGTTATCATAAAAGCATATAAAAACAACAGACTCGTTACTTTCGGGTCTGCTGTTTTTATATTTTGTGCAGAAACTGTCCCACTTAGCGCGGCAGCTACTAAAGTTTTTTTGGAAAGAGAGAGGGGTCGAGGGGAGAGAGAAAAGCCTTTTTTTACAAAAAAAGGTTTTCTCTCTCCCCCGCAGGGCGTGGGGCAGAGCCCCACACGCGCGTCCGCAGACGCGCTGGGGGCTTCTTAGTTTATGGTAGTGCCGGGGTAGTAGAAAGCGAGGATCTGATCGTAAGTGTAGCCGTACTGAGAAGCGAGGATATTGGCGCCGTGCTGGCTGAAGCCGACGCAGTGACCGTAGCCGTAGGTGGTGATAGTGAACTCGTCGGTCGCGGCATCGTAGCTTATATCGAATGCAGCCGAACGGATATCATAATCCATGATCGTTTCGCGGAAAGTACGTCCGGTAATGTTTACATCGCGCGTACCGTTGTTGAATTTGGTGAAGCCGCCTATCGACATCTGACCGACAAATACGCCGTCAACGTAAGATTCGATCTTTAACCACTCCGACGGGTCGCCGGAAAGCTCAATGCCGGTGTGCTTGCTTACATAATCCTTGATCTCGGCGGAGGAGAATGTCACCTTGCGGCCGTAGTTGATGTCATACTCCTTGTCGATAAAGCCGGTGTCTATGCTCTGAAGATACGGATAGTCTATGCCCCAGACATTCTTTGATGAAGCTGTGCGTCCCGCTGTCGAAGCGGAATAGACTGCCTGAATGATCGAACCGTCATAATAGATCGCCTTGCCTATGACCTGTGCAACAAGATCGCGCACTTTCTGGCTCGGCGTGCTCTTTGCAATATAAGCGCGCTGACCGTTCATGTTGTAGTACTTGATGTAGGTGTATGTAGCGATAGCCTGAGCCTTTATCGCCTCATCGTCGAATACATCGCTTATCTCTGCCATTACCGCGGCAGATACAACGTTGAGCGCAGTATCGCTTACTATCGTTCCCGCAGCGTTTACGGTGAATATCTCGTTGTTTGCGTTGTATTCGGGCGCCGCAGTAGTCTCCGCTGTCGTCTCGGAAACGGGTGCGGTGGTGTCGGCTTCCGTTTCGCTTGCGGAAACTATCGTGAGTTCACCGTCGTAGTCGTCCTCGGGCGGTTCGGTGTCCTCTTCTTCATCGTCCTCGATGTCCTCGGCGTCTTCTTCGCTGTAGGCCGCCGCAGTCGTTGTTGTGGTCGTTTCCGGAGGTGCAGTCGTGGTGGCTGCAGTCGTCGCCGCAGTGGTTTCCACAGCAGTCGTGGTAGCTGCAGTTGTCTCCGGCGTTTCAACGGGCGCGGGAGTCGTGGTAGTGAGCGGAACAGTGTAATCGAGGTCGTCCCCGCTCATAACGAAATCCGCCGCCTGAGTTGCAGTCGTCGTTGAGGTGGTATCCTCCTCCGACGGTATAAGAAGCATCGTCTCCGTGCGCGTATAGTCGGCAAGTCCCGGCTTCTGTGCGTTGAGCACCATAAGCTCTGTGGCGTATGTATATACTGCCATTCCCTCTTCGTTTACGACCGAAGTCACCGCGGGAGCGGCGATCCTCGTCTCGGGCATCTCATTTTCCGTACCGAGGCTCGAATCTATGCTCTCGATAGTGCCCATGATCCCGAAAAGAAACACATAAATGCAGATTATGATAAGGGATATGGCTATTTTTATAAGTGATCCTTTTCCCGTAATCTCACCTCCGCAGGCTTACTGTTCTTCATCTTCCTTGAAATCCTTGATGTAGCTTGTGTCCCATTGTCTTCCCGCCCACTGGCAGGCGTAGTTCTTGTAGTATGCGTCGAACATCTTGCGCTTTACGTTGTTGTTCTCGTCGAAGCCGGAGTTGTCTATGAACTTCGAGGTGTCGAGCTCGAGGGATTCCTCGTCCCGCACCTTTCTTGCCATGACAACAAGGCGCATATCGTTGAACATCGAGAAGTCGCAGGTCGAAAGGGTGAGTATCTCGTCCCCGTATTCGAGATCGACGCCGGTGTAGAAATAACTTCTGTCGAGGCATTCGGCGATGTAGTTGTCGAACTGGGACTTCGTTTTGAAATAGACGGTGTTCCAGTAGTCGAAGACTTCGCCGTGCTGCTCGTTGGTATTCGTGAGGAAAACTGCAAACACGAAATACTTGTTTCTGTTATAAAGCGTGTCGAATTCGATCAGATAGTTCCGCTTGAGGAACTCCATACCTTCCTTGCGGTAGTGGGAGAGGGGCTGGAAGTAGTTGTTCGTGATAAGGTTGTGGCCGTAGAGAAGCAGGTTTCCCGGCATCTGATCCGCGGTGATCTTTCCCTGATAGTCGGCGAAGATGGTGCCGTTCTCGTTGGGTCCCTTATCGAAGGTATGTTTCAGATAATACTCGTTGTCGGTAGTCTGCACCACCGGCATCTGTATGTACGGATATAGCTCTATCCAGCCGACAAAGTCGTTGTTGCGCTCATAGAACGACGCGTATTCCGCAAGCACCTCGACCTGTTTTTTCTGGTCGTCGCTGCTCTGTGCATCTTCGTCATCGTCCGCCATAAGTATAGTTACCACGTCATCGTCCGCATTTTCGATCTTCTGTTCCGCGTAGCTCTGCACTTCCTGATTGTTGCGCTGGTCACGGAGAACGTAGAAATCGAGCATTATGAATCCTGCGGTAAAGAGCACGATTATCGAGACGAGCATGACGATCTTTCGTATCGCCTCGCCTGTGGAGTCGCCTTTCCAGGGCAGTATGCCACTGAAAAAGGATTCTACGGGGCCCATTTTTCTGCGCTTTTTCGGCGGTCGGCGCTTTGACGTGTCTTTTTTTGGTGTAAGTTCAAGTTCGGGCATTTATATCATCAACCTTCTGAAGCTGCTGTTGTGGTTTCCTGTGAAGCGTAGTACTCGTCAAATCCCTTGACCTTGCTCGTATCCCAGTTTCTTCCTGCCCACGAGCCGCCGTTTACTTTGTAATAGTAGTCGAAGTAGAGGGGGCTCGGGTTCACATAAGCCTTCGAGGTATCGACTTCGGGGCTCTCGCCGTCTCTTACGCGTCTTGCAAATACCACGAATCTTGTATCCGCGTTCTCCTTGCCGAGGGGATAGTAGCAGGTGGAAAGTGTGAGAAGCTCATCGCCGTATTCGAGATCAACGTCGGTGTAGAACTGGCTCCTGTCCATGATCTGACCGATGTAGTCATAGAACTCGCCCTTGTTTGCGATCGTTCTCTGCTTGTAGTACTTGAATACTTCGCCGTTTTTCTCCTCCGTGTTTACGAACATAGCCGCGAACACCTTATATGTACCTTTTTCCCAGAGGGTGTCGAAGGTTATGGTAGGCGCGGCGAGGTACTGGCTTATACCTTGTCCGGTCTTGTACCATGTGCAGTATCTTGTGAGCTTGGCGAAGCTCTTACCGGAAGCCATGTTGTGTCCGTAGAGTATCGTGTTTGCGGGACGCGTTCTCGTGGTGAACTTGCATTTGAAGTCGGCGTAGATAGCGCCCTCTTTTACGACCTGATAAAGGAAGTCATGGGTGAGGAAGTACTTGTTGTCGTCGTACTGGACCACCGGCTCGCTTATATCTGTCTCGCCGGGGATATAGATGTTCACCCAGCCTATCATATTCTCGTTGATCGAGTTGTATTCCTCATAGGTCTTTGGGTCGTGGCCGAGCGCGTTTATTGCGGTCACGATCTTGTTGTACTGTTCTTCCGAGTCGTAGCTCGATTTGTTCAGCTTTGTGGTATCGAGGTTCGTGAATACTCCCCAGGAATCCTCGGGCGCCTCATCCGTCATTACCGGCAGGGGCGGCTGGGTCGTTGTGGTGGTAGTTGTCACGAGGGGCGCCTTTGTCGTTGTGGCGCTCGTGGTGGTCTCTTCCGGGGTCGTAACGGAAGTTTCCGATGTATCTTCGGGCTGAGCCTGGGCATTTTCACCGCAGGACGCGGCCGCGGCAACGATACCCGCAATTGCGGCTATCGCGGCGATCTTTCTTAATTTGCTGTTAACTGACATTTTTACCATTCCTTCCGGATTAATTGCTTATCGGGTCCCGGACCCGCTTACGAACTTTTTATCCCTCATAGCCTATGAGCTTTGAGCTGTCCCATTTGCGTCCGCCCCATGAGCCGCCTTCGACGCGGTACTGGTAGGTGAACTTGAGGGGATCGGGGTTGCGCACAGCCGCGGAAACATCTACTTCCGTGCTCTCGCCGTCGCGGACTTTTCTTGCAAACACCGCAACACGGGTATCGGCTTTCTCCTTGCCATAGGGGTAGTAGCAGGTGGAAAGGGTCATGATGTTGTCGCCGTACTGCAGGTCAACGTCCGTCCATATCACGCTTCTGTCCATTATATCGAGAATGAAGTTGTTGAACGCCTTCTTGTTCTTGAAATCCCGGACATTTATATACGGATAGACTTCGCCGAGTTCTTCCTGTGTATTGAAGAGGACGCAGGCGAAAACCTTCCATTCCGCGTTGTCATAGAGCGTATTGAACGTGATTGAGGGGTGCTCGCGGTAGAATTTGAGAGGATCGTTCGTCTCGCCCTTTGGGATACCGCCGTCGTAGTATCTTGAGAGCTTTGCGAACATGGTGTCGCCGTTCCACATATTGTGACCGTAGAGTATCGTATTCGCGGAGAGCTCGCCGTTGCCGAACTTGTTCCGGTAGTCGGCGAAGATAGCGCCGCGCTGGGTCGTCTGCTTCAGGAAGTTGTGGGTGAGGTAGTAGTCGTTGTCCGCCGCCTGGAGCACCGGGTAATTGATGTTCACTATCGGGTCGTTCTCATCTCCGAGACTTATCCAGCCCACGATATCCGGGTTCTGGGAGTAAAGTCCGAGGAAGTCCACCTGTATGCCGGGCTTTTCGGCTTCGATGCTCTTTATGTCGCCGTCGGTGAGGTTGAGTTCCTTCATGATCTTCTGCTTTACGTCTTCCACCGTCTCATTCTTTTCGACGGGCTTGTACATTTCCTCGACCTTTTTATCGACTTCGATCTTCTGGTACTCCTCGTTCACGATGTCGTAGATCACGGAGCCGCCGGTGATGACGAATGCAACGACTGCGATATCGAATATCACCTTTCTGACGGATTCCGCGACGCCGTCACCTTTCATCGGGAATATGGCGTGTATGGCGCGCACGAAGATGTTCGGCTTTTTAGCTTCTTTTTCTTCGTCATCATATGTGAGCCTGGTTTTTCCCGAGCGTCTTCTTCTTGTGTCGGGGATATCATCATCGTCGTCGTCATCGTCAAAGAAGCTTGCCGTGATATAGCTGTCGCTTCCGGTGTCCTTCTCCTCGGGCATCTCGAACGACTTTTCGCTGTGTGCCGCACCCGATTTTCTGTGCGGTCTTTTCGCAAAGCCTGCCATAGCTTTCTCCTTTATATATCTTTTAGTTCATATATCACTGTCTGCAGTGCCGTAAGCGCGGTCTCATACCTTATCGCCTCGCGTCCGTCCGCAGCTTCCGGGAACTGTGCCCCCGTGAACAGGTATCTTTTCGCGTAGGTGTGCTTCTCTGTGGAGCAGCCTATATATACCGTGCCCACCGGTTTTTCGGGTGTCCCGCCTGTGGGACCTGCAATACCGGTCACCGAGACTGCAATATCCGCGCCCGCAAGTTTCCGCACACCCTCTGCCATCTGCACGGCGGTCTCTTCGGAGACTGCACCGACGCTTGCGAGAGTTTCCGCCTTCACTCCGAGAAGCTTCATTTTCGCTTCGTTCGCGTAAGTGCACACGCCGAACCCGAACACGTCCGATGAGCCGGACACGGAAGTTATCTCCGCGGAAATAAGTCCCCCGGTGCAGCTTTCGGCTGTAGCGAGGGCAAGCCCGTGCTCCTTTAGTAATTGTACTACTTCTGTCGCTGTTTTGTCAAGTTTTGTTACCATATTGTAATAATTTAACGTGTAAGATTTGTGATGATTTCCAAATATTCTCCAAAAAAAGGAAAAACGGGAATATCCTGCATCTTAAAGTTTGAAATCCTTTATCTCTATGTTGGCTATCGCCTTCTCGATAAGCGGCTCAAAATCGAACCTTGCTTCCGCGGCCTCCACCTCGGCAAGCACCGGCTTTGTGCGAGGGTGTTTCGGGGTGAATACGGTACAGCAGTCCTCGTAAGGCTGGATCGACGTCTCGAATGTGCCGATCTTTCGCGCGATCTCGGTTATCTCCTTCTTGTCCATGCCGATAACGGGTCTGAATACCGGATATTCCGCCGCCTTGTCGGTGCAGCCCAGCGCCATTATCGTCTGGCTTGCGACCTGACCGACGCTCTCGCCGGTTATGATCGCCTTATAATCGTGATCGCGGCACATACGGTTCGTGATCTTTATCATAAGTCTTCGCATTATGACGGTGAAATATTCCTCGGGGCAGTTGTCGCGGAGGGCTTCCTGTATCTCCGTGAACGGCACTATATAAAATCTGATGTCGCCGCAGTAGGGAACGAGCTCTTCGCAAAGTTCCTCTACTTTCATAAGCGCGCGCTCGGAGGTATAGGGCGGGCTCTGGAAGTGTATCGCGTCAACGCCGATACCGCGCTTCGCCATCATGTACGCGGCAACAGGGCTGTCGATACCGCCGGAAAGGAGCAGGAGAGCCGTGCCGCTGCTTCCCACGGGGATACCGCCGGCCGCTATTATGCGGAGCGCGCTGAGGTACGCGTTCGAGTCCCGTATCTCGCACTTCACCGTAACGTCCGGTTCATGCACATCGACCGTCAGGTGCGGGTAGGCTTCGAGTATCGCCGCGCCAAGCTCCTGCTGGATCTCCGGCGAGCGGAGCGGGAAGCGCTTGTCCGAGCGTTTTGCTTCCACCTTGAAGGTCTTTGCGTTGCCGAGCGCTTCTTCGAGGTACGGCATACCCTGCTTTACGATCTCGTCAAAGTCTTTGGGCAGCACCGCGGCACGCTGCACCGCCGCAACGCCGAATGTCTTTGTTACCCAGTCTATCGCCTTTTCTATGTCCGCGCCGTCATTCTCGGGCGCAATATAGATCGTGGACTGGTTGCGGGTGATCTTAAATTCGCCGCAGCGCTTTATCCTGCGCTTTATGTTTCTGACGAGAAGGTCCTCAAAGGTGTTCTTGTTAAGTCCTTTGAGCGCTATCTCGCCATATTTTGCCATTATTACTTCCTGCATTTATCTGTCTCCGTTTTTTATATTTTATGTCATGATCACCGGCGCGTACAGCATATTAAGGCTCATCACCATGAAAAACGCACTTAAATACACCCCGGGGGTCGAAAAGAACGCCGTAAGCCATTTAAGCGCCTTTTTGCCGCTGTCGAGAGCTGTAGCCGCCGAGATCACCGACGTGCTTATTATAAGCAACAGCGCAGGAGCCGCAACGCCGAAAATGAAACAGGCGATCCTATCGCCGCTTCCCCACCCGTATATGATCCCGACCGGAATCATAACTGTCGCGGCGGCGAAAAGTATTATCTGCCATTTAAGAAAGCGAGATATGTCCGTTCTCAATAATATCACCGCAACAAGAGGAAAAAGCCCCGTCACCGTGCTGAAAACGCCTATTGCGATATACAGATCCGACACATGGCTGTTGACCGCGTGTTCAAATGAGTACGCCGCCGGTATTATCGAGAACAAAAAGCATATTATCGGAAATATCAGCGACAGAACAAGATTCTTCCTACCCATTATCTCCTGAACCTCGTTATCCCGTCTGCTATCCCCCCGGCAAGCGCGTCGATCTCGGGCGCAATATAGATCGTGGACTGGTTGCGGGTGATATGAAAATCGCCGCAGTGCTTTATCCTGCGCTTTATGTTTCTGACGAGAAGGTCCTCAAAGGTGTTCTTGTTGAGCCCTTTGAGCGCTATCTCGCCGTATTTTGCCATTATAACTTCCTGCATTTAAGTTGTCTCCGTTCTATGTTTATCAGTTAATATTCAGTCCACTGCTGAATGCGTTATTGAGCGCTGCCCACAGCCATAGCCAGAACAGCAGATAGTACAGTATAGGCGTTGACAGGAATGCCGTGAACCATTTGAGAACCCTTCTGTTCTCGTTTTTGAGCAGCTTTCCGTAGGTTATGCCGCCTACCGCGAGTATTCCAAGCGGTATGAGCATCATTCCCGGAAGTGCAAAATTGTAGCCGTGCATGGTCGGTATGATATTTACGATTATCACCGTCAGCAGTGCCGACACCGCGGCTGCCGCCGTGAGCAGACCCTGCCATTTTACGCAGCTCGCAATATCGTTTTTCAGTTTTATCACCGAGAAAAGCGGAAAAAGCGATACGGCTGCACTGAATAAAGCTATTATCCTTGCGAGAAGTCCCGCATCAAAGAAAAGATTCGCAACGAACCAGAACAGTGCCGGCAAAACGCATATTATCGGAAATATAAGCGACAGAACAAGATCCTTCCTACCCATTATCTCCTGAACCTCGTTATCCCGTCTGCTATCCCCCCGGCAAGCGCGTCGATGTCGCTTTCGGACGTAAACGGCGAAAAGCTTACGCGTATCGCGCAGTCCGCGTCCTTGTCCGACACTCCGAACTCGGCGAGAACTCCGCTCGTCTTGCCTTTTGAGCAGGCTGAACCGCTTGACACATATATTTCCCGCTCTTCGAGGAAGTGCAGCATTATCTCGCTTCTTACCCCGCGCACCGAGAAATTGAGTATATTCTTCGCGTTCCCGTAGCTGTTTATCGTAACATTTTCAAGCGCGGCGAGCTTGTCGCACAGCCGTCCGTTAAGCTCCGCGTACTTTTCCGTGCAGTCGGGGTAGCTGCGCACGGCTTCGGCGAACCCGGCGATCATATCCACCGGCTCGGTGCCGGAGCGGATACCGCCCTGCTGACCGCCGCCGTAAAGGAGCGGCTCGAAGCGCACGCCCTTTGCGCAGTACAGCGCGCCTATGCCTTTGGGACCGTGTATCTTATGGGCTGAAAGGCTTATTAGGTCGGCTCTGAGCGTCTTTGCGGGGAGCTTGCAGAAGCCCTGCACCGCGTCACAGTGAACGATCGTTTTGGGGTTTTTGCGCTTAACGGCGCTGTATATCTTCGATATATCGGCAATGAAGCCGGTCTCGTTGTTGACCCACATAACGCTTACGAGAAGGGTGTTTTCGTCCACAGCGTCGATGATGCGCTGCTCAAAGTCCTGCGGCTCACTGCGTTTCGGGGGTCTGACCCGGACGATCTCATACCCCTGTTCCTCAAGTTTTCTGAGCGGGTTTGCAACGCTGGGGTGCTCGAAAGATGTTGTGACTATGCGCTTGCCGTTATGCTTATATGCTTTCGGGACGCCGAAGAGAATGGTATTGCTGCTTTCGGTGGCGCCGGAGGTGAAGATGATGTTTCCGTCCGTACCGAGCTTGCCGAGTATCGTACTTTTCGCGTCTTTTATGACTTTTTCGGCGTTTATCCCCATTTTATGCAGAGAAGAGGCGTTGCCGAAATCAGCCGCCATATTCTCCGAAACAGCCTTTATAACGCTGTCGAAAGGGCGTGTTGTTGCCGAATTGTCGAGATATATCATAAATTATCACCATATATTGGAATATATTCTTAATTATTATACCACATATTGTAAAAAAAAGGAATAGAATATTACAAAAAAATTTGCACAAAAATATCGTTGAGAAAGTGCACTTACGCACTTTGATGTCAAAAAACCGAAAGGATAATAAAAATGGCAAATGTAACGATATCGAAGCGGGCGCTTGCAAGGATCCTGACCTTTTCGCTCGCTATAATACTTGTGCTCACGGTGTTTGCGGTGAACAACGGAACCCGCGCCGCGAAAGCCGAAAGAGCGGTGGAAAACAGCTATATGCACGCGGTCGAGGAGCTTTCCCTCGGTCTTGACAACATAAAGAACAATCTGCAAAAGGGAATGTACACCAACAGCATCTCGATGCTTTCCGACCTGTCGGAAAAGCTGTGCAGTGACGCGGCTACTGCAAAAAATTCGCTGTCGCGGCTCCCGGTAGATGAGCTTGACCTTACCGACGCGTACAAGTTCCTGTCGCAGGTCGGCAATTATTCAAAAGCGCTTGCAGAGAAGTGTGCCGAGGGCGGGAGCCTTACCGGCGAGGAAAGAAAGAACATCGAGGCTCTTTACGCCTACGCTTCCGAGCTCAGCGGAAATATGTGGGATATCGAACAGCGTATCGAGACCGGAAGGATAACGCTTGCGGATACGGAATACGCGGCGTCTCAGCTTGACGCGGAGGAACCGGTGAACGTCACGAGCGGCTTCACGGACTTTTCCGTAAGCGACACCACTTTCCCGACGCTGATATATGACGGACCCTACTCCGATCATATCATGGAGAAGTCGCCGCTCATGCTCAGGGACAAGGCGGTGGTAGATGCGGACGAAGCTCTGCGGCTCGCGAAGAAAGTTGTGGACAGCGGAGAGCTTCAGCTGATGATGCAGGAAGACGGTAAGATGCCGTCGTATGTATTTGCGGACGGGGATCATACCGTTGCAGTCACGAAGTCCGGCGGAATGTATTCGTATATGCTTTCGTCGCGAAAGGTCGGCAAGCAGACTATCACAGCCCGTGAGGCGGTCACCCGCGCTAAGGATTATCTTTCCGAACTCGGGATACGCGGTCTCACCGATTCTTACTACGAGATAAGGAACGGTATCTGCGTCGTCAATCTTGCGGCGGAGCAGAATGGTGTCACTATGTACACCGATCTGATAAAGGTGGGTGTTGCGCTTGACAACGGCGATGTGATCTCGTTTGATATGCGCGGCTATCTCACGAACCACACGATCCGTGAGCTTCCCCGGCCCAAGATCTCTGCGAAGCTTGCCGAGACGCTTGTTTCGGGCAGTCTCACCCCGGTCTCCACCAAGCTTTGTGTGATCCCTTCGAGCGGCAAGAACGAGGTGTTCTGCTACGAGGTGCGCTGCACCGGCAGCCGGGGCGAGAACATTCTCGTTTATCTCAACGCCGAGACCGGTCGCGAGGAGCAGATCCTTATCCTCAAGATCGGCCGCGGCGGCGTGCTCACCGTATAAGCGCGTCTGCGGACGCGCGTGTGGGGCTCCGCCCCACACCCCGGCAGTCCGGCGCTCACGCGCTTGTGGGGCTCTGCCCCACGCCCCGCGGGGGAGAGAGAAAACCTTTTTTTGTAAAAAAAGGCTTTTCTCTCTCCC
>JAGBMA010000235.1 GCA_017635095.1 Ruminiclostridium sp.
CCCACGCCCCGCGGGGGAGAGAGAAAACCTTTTTTTGTAAAAAAAGGCTTTTCTCTCTCCCCTCGACCCCTCTCTCTTTCCAAAAAAACTTTTGCAGCTGCCGCGCTGAGTGAGACAGTATCTGCACAACATATAAAAACAGCAGACCCGTAACAATCGAGTCTGCTGTTTTATTATGATCTTTTTGCTTTTTCGAGAGCCTGATAATAAAGCCTGTATAGCTTCTGGACGCTGTTTTCGAGAAAGTAGTAATGAGCGATATACGGGCTTACGAGGACAAGGAAAAGGCATGAGAGCAACAGCGCAAACATTGACTGCGTCATCATGAGAATGCAGAACGAGAGAACAGTCATGACCGCGAATGTCATTGTCACGATGAGATGCACAAGGCGCTCGTGTTGGTAAAACCCTATGCGTGTGAGCATCTCCGAAAGGAATTGTTCATCAACGCCGTTTTCATCCCTCAATCTCAGTTCGACTTCGGAGAGGTACTCCTTAATTTCGTTTTTCATCAGTCGATGCTTTCGATAAGGTCAAGGGACTTCTCCCGGTTCATCTTCACGCATATCTCGATGAATTTATCCAGAGGAACGCCGTTCATCTTCTTGTTGCCGCGGATATTAACGGAAACTGTGTTGTTTGCAGCTTCGTTATCGCCTACAACAACGATATACGGATCCTTATATGCCTTGAACTTCTTGATCTTGTTGTTCATGTTGTCATCTGCAAGGTCGATCTCGGTCCTTATACCGTGAGCCTTGAGTGCCGCATCGACTTTCTGCGCATACTCGTTGTGCTCGGTGCGTATCGGGACGATGCCTACCTGGTACGGGTTGAGCCAGAACGGGAACAGTCCCTTGAAGTTCTCGGTGATTATGCCGATAAAGCGCTCAAATGAGCCGAATATCGCGCGGTGGATCATTACAGGCTGTTTTTCCGAGCCGTCCTGTGCAATATACTTCATACCGAAGTTGAGCGGGAGCTGGAAGTCGAGCTGGATCGTACCCATCTGCCATTCTCTGCCGAGCGCGTCCTTCATTTTCAGGTCGATCTTCGGACCGTAGAACGCACCGTCGCCCTCGTTCAGCTCATAGCCGTCCTTGCCGTAAACGCTCTCAAGTATAGCCTTGAGGTCATCTTCAGCTTTGTTCCACACGTTGATGTCACCCATATAGTCGTCGGGGCGGGTGGAGAGCTCGGCGCAGTAGGTAAGACCGAAGGTGTTGTAAAGCTCGGTTGCGATGTTCATAATGTCCTTGATCTCGTCGCTTATCTGCTCCTCGGTAACGAGGATATGTGCATCGTCCTGACGGAAGAGCTGAACGCGGAAAAGACCGTTGAGCTCGCCGGATTTCTCCTTGCGGTGGATAGTATCTACCTGATTTATACGGATCGGCAGCTCCTTATACGAACGCTGCTTGTTCATATACACCTTTATGGCGTTCGGGCAGTTCATCGGCTTGAGCGCATATGTGTCGGGATCGTCCTCGTTCTCGCCGGGGATTATGAACATACCGTCCATATAATGTGCCCAGTGACCGGATGTGACCCAAAGCTCTTTCTTGGAGATGACGGGTCCGGAGATCTCGGTATAGCCGTGTCTTTCATGCACCTCTCTCCAGTACGAGAGCAGGGTATTGAACATCTTCCAGCCCCTTGGCAGCCAGTAGGGCATACCCGGTGCGGTATGGTCAAACATGAAGAGTTCGAGTTCTTTGCCGATCTTCTTGTGATCGCGCTCAAGAGCTTCCTTGATGAGCTGCTTGTGCGCTTTGAGTGCAGCCTTGTCCGGGAATGCATACGCATAGATACGGGTAAGGCTCGCGTTGTGTTCGTCGCCGCGCCAGTATGCGCCGGAAGTGCTTCTGAGCTCGAAAGCCGCGCCCATAAGCTCCTGTGAGTTGTCAACGTGAGGGCCGCGGCAGAGGTCAATATAGTCATCGCCGGTCCAGTACGCGGTTATGGTCTCATCATCGGCAAGGTCGTTGATGATCTCGACCTTGAACTTCTGATCCGCAAATGTCTTGAGCGCTTCTGCCTTCGAGATCTCTACGCGCTTCCAGTCTTCACGGCGCTTTATGATCTCGTGCATTTTCTCTTCTATCTTCGGGAAGTCCTCCGAAGTCACGGTCACGCCCTCGGGAAATGCAAAATCATAATAGAATCCGTCTGCTATCTGCGGTCCTATTGCATACTGGGTCTGCTTTCCATAGATCTCGATCACTGCTTTTGCAAGGATATGAGCGAGAGAGTGTCTGTACACTTCGAGATACTGTTCTTTTTCCATAGGTTTTTCCTCCTTGTATGCCGTTGGATTTGATCTTCCCGCAACCGGCGGGCATCGGCGGCAATACATACCTTAATTTATTATATTAGCACATATATATGGTTTTGTCAAGGGTTTGTCCGCTCGCTCTCCGAATGTAAAGGGTACTCAAAAAGTTTTTCACTTGAAATAATGGGTGAAAAATTTTTTGAGACTCCCCCTTGACATTCGTCGTGACGGTGCGCTGTAGGGCTTCGCCGACGGGGCCGGGTGGGAAGCAGGAACGTCTGCACCGCCCGTCGCTCCTTCCATTTTAGCGCACCGCACCGCTCGCTGTGACGAGCTGAAACGGAGGTCATGTGCCTCGGGGGCGGATAAAAAGCAGGAAAGATGCACAGTTACCTTATGAAAAAAGCGGGTTTGATGAAGTTTGTGTGAAAAATATTGACAAGAGAAGCAAAATTTGATACACTGAAAAGTAACGTATTTGTAAAGAAAGGAAGAATGACTATATGATAAAAAAGCTTCTGAGAAGCGTCAGAGAGTTTAAGCTCGTGTCGGTCCTCACACCGCTTTTCATGATCGGCGAAGTCGTTATGGAAGTTATTATCCCGCTCCTGATGACACAGCTCGTCGATAACGGTATCGAGGGTAACGGCGGCGCAGGCGATATGAACGTTATACTGCTTATGGGCGGCGCTCTCGCAGTGTGCTGTCTTATCTCGCTGTTCATGGGGTTTGCGGGAGCAAAGACAGGTGCCAAAGCATCAATGGGATTTGCGCGGAACCTCAGAAAAGATATGTACTACCGTATCCAGGATTTTTCGTTTGCGAATATAGACAAGTTTTCTACTGCGAGCCTCGTTACACGTCTCACCACCGATGTTACCCGTGTTCAGGACGCGTATCAGATGATACTTCGTATCGCGGTAAGAGCTCCGATAATGCTCATTTTCTCGTTAATAATGTCGTTCATTATCAATGTAGAGCTGTCGCTTGTGTTTGTTGCAGTAATTCCGGTGCTTGCAGTAGGACTTTTCGTGATAATGAAGTTCGTTCACCCGGTTTTCGAGCGCGTGTTCAAGCGATATGATACCTTGAACAATGTGGTCAAGGAGAATGTAAGCGGAATGCGCGTCGTAAAAGCGTTCGTCCGTGAGGATTACGAGATAGGGAAGTTCCATGAGATCTCGGGCGATATATACAAGGATTTCTCGTTTGCAGAGAAAGTTCTCGCATTCAACGCCCCGCTGATGCAGCTCTGTGCATACGGCGGAATGATCGCGATCTCATGGCTCGGAGCAAACCTCATCGTCTTTGACGGCACGCTTACCACGGGTCAGCTCATGGCGCTCATAACCTATGCTATGCAGATACTCATGAACCTGATGATGCTGTCAATGATATTCGTTATGGTCACTATGTCCCGTGCATCGGCAGAGCGTATCTGTGAAGTCCTCGATGAAGAGAGCGATATAAAGTCGCCCGCCGGTGCGCCTGCTTCTGAAGTTGCGAACGGAGCGATAGAGTTCAGGAACGTTAAGTTTGAATACAAGAAGGGAAGCGGGAAATATGCGCTTTCCGATATAAATATAAGCATAAGATCCGGTGAGACTATCGGTATCATAGGCGGTACGGGCTCCTCAAAATCCACCCTCGTCCAGCTTATACCGAGACTGTACGATGTAAGTGAGGGAAGCGTCATCGTCGGCGGAAAAGATGTACGCGAATATGACATAGAAACGCTTCGTGACGCAGTCGCCATGGTATTGCAGAAAAATACACTTTTCTCGGGAACGATAAAGGATAATCTCATGTGGGGCAAGCTCGATGCCACCGACGAAGAGATGACCGAAGCCTGCAAACTTGCCCAGGCAGACGGATTTATCCGCGAGTTCCCGGAGGGCTACGACACCTACATAGAGCAGGACGGCAACAACGTTTCCGGCGGTCAGAAGCAGAGACTCTGTATCGCCCGTGCTCTTATGAAGCACCCGAAGATACTTATACTCGATGATTCCACCAGCGCTGTGGATACTGCCACCGACGCGAAGATACGCCAGGCGTTCCGCGAGAAGATACCCGATACGACAAAGCTCATTATCGCTCAGCGTATTTCCTCGGTAATGGACGCGGACAGGATAATCGTCCTTGACGGCGGCAAGGTCGTGGATTTCGGCACTCACGACGAACTGATGCAGTCGAGCGCTATCTACCGCGAAGTTTACGAGTCCCAGCAGAAAGGCAGCGAGAGCGTTGATGAAGCCGCGGCTGCAATAGGCGAAAGGGGTGACGAGTAATGCCTGCAAGAAGAAGAAAGAAAGCGCTTGACAGCAGCGCTATGATGGTGAAGCGCGGAGGTCCCGGCGGACCGAGAGCCGTAGGTACCGGCATGAAGCTCGACCCGAAAACGCTCAGGCGGCTTGTCGGATATATTTTCAAAGACTATAAGCTCAGATTTTTCGTCGTATTCGTGTGCATTATCGTAAATGCACTTGCGGGAGTTGCAGGTTCGCTGTTCCTGAAAGAGCTTATCGACGTGCATATCGGCGGTATGCTTGAAGCTAAGGCGAGCGGGCTCACACCCGATGCCTCGCCGCTTGTCGGAGCGCTCATAAAGATGGGGTGTATCTACCTTGCGGGAATAATCGCCGCGTTCCTTCAGCAGCGCATCATGGTAACTATTTCCCAGGGCGTCCAGAAATCCATACGCGACGAGATGTTCGAGAAGATGCAGAGGCTTCCCATAAGCTACTTTGACCGCAACACCCACGGCGACATCATGAGCCACTACACCAACGATATAGATACGCTTCGCCAGATGCTTTCACAGAGCATTCCCCAGGCGTTCTCGTCGGTGATCACCATTGTTTCGGTATTCTTTTCGATGTGCATTCTCAGCCTTCCCCTCACGGGATTTGTGATAGCCTCACTTGTTGTGATGATGATGATAACCGGAAAGATAGCCGGCAAGAGCGGCAAGTTCTTCGTTGCACAGCAGACCTCTATCGCGGAGGTGAACGGCTATATCGAGGAGATGATAAACGGTCAGAAAGTCGTCAAGGTGTTCAACCACGAGAAGCCTGCAAAAGAAGCGTTTGACGAGCTCAACGAAGAGCTTTATGTGAACGCGCGCGAGGCTAACGGTTTTGCAAACATTCTCGGCCCGATAAACAACAACCTCGGGCATCTGCAGTACGCGCTTATTGCGGTACTCGGCGGCGTTCTTGCAATAAACGGGGTCGGCGGAATGAAGCTCGGCGATATAGCGGCATTCCTGCAGCTTTCACGCAGCTTTACCATGCCGATAAACCAGATCGTTCAGCAGTTCAACTTCATCATCATGGCTCTTGCAGGAGCTAAGCGAATTTTCGCGCTCATAGACGAGAAGCCGGAAGTTGATGACGGATATGTAACGCTCGTCAATGCAAAGGTGGGCGCAAACGGCGATATCGAGGAGACTGACGAGCATACGGGAATGTGGGCATGGAAGCACCCTCACGGCACCGGCGGTGTCACCTACACTCCGCTTAAAGGCGAAGTCACGATGAATGAGGTGGATTTCGGCTACGTTGAGGACAAGATCGTACTTCACGATGTAACGCTCTACGCTGATCCGGGTCAGAAGGTGGCGTTTGTCGGCTCGACCGGCGCGGGCAAGACCACGATCACGAACCTTATCAACCGTTTCTACGATATTGCCGACGGAAAGATCCGTTACGACGGAATAAACATCAACAAGATAAAGAAGGCCGATCTGCGGCGCTCGCTCGGAATGGTGCTTCAGGCTACGAATCTGTTCACCGGCACTGTGCGTGAGAATATCCGCTTCGGCAAGCTTGATGCGACCGACGAGGAGATAGTTGCAGCCGCGAAGCTTGCAAACGCGGACGACTTTATCCGCCGTCTCCCTCAGGGCTACGACACCATGCTCACCGAGAACGGTGCTCAGCTCTCTCAGGGTCAGCGCCAGCTTATCGCTATTGCGCGCGCGGCCATCGCGGATCCGCCGGTAATGATACTTGATGAAGCGACGTCTTCCATAGATACCCGAACCGAGGAGATCGTTTCCAAGGGTATGGACAGCCTCATGAACGGCAGGACGGTATTTGTTATTGCCCACCGCCTTTCCACTATCAAGAACTCAGATGTCATCATGGTTCTTGAACAGGGGCGCATCATCGAGCGCGGCAACCACGAAAAGCTCATCTCCGAGAAAGGCCGCTACTACAAACTCTATACCGGCGCTTTCGAGAAGTGACCCGCGCTGATTGCCCTACGCGGGCGGCGGTACGGCGCTCACGCGCGTGTGGGGCTCTGCCCCACGCCCCATGTCCGGCGCTCCCGCGCGTCTTAACAGACGGTTTCGGGGCTTACGCCGCCCCGACCCCCGCGGCAGGGCAAGCCCTGCACCCGAATCTGCCGCGTTTTACCCGTCAGTTATCATAAAAGCATATAAAAACAGCAGACTCGATTGTTACGGGTCTGCTGTTTTTATATGTTGTGCAGACACTGTCTCACACCGCGCGGCAGCTGCTACAGTTTTTTGGGAATGAGGGAGGGGTCGAGGGGAGAGAGAAAAGCCTTTTTTTACAAAAAAAGGTTTTCTCTCTCCCCCGCGGGGCGTGGGGCAGAGCCCCACACGCGCGTCCGCAGACGCGCTGAGGGAGGGCAGAGCCCCACGACATCACGCGAAGAAAAAGTCTCTCGACAGCGCGAAGATCTCGCGGAGCCAGTAGCTCGGCATGGTCTTGATGACCGGGGCAGGGTCGGGGTAAATTCCCGTTGCGCGAAGCCCGTTCAGACGAGCCTGACGGGAGCCGCGGAAGATGTGATAGCACTCGCTCACCACCACCACATCCCGCGGAAGATCCTCCATGTCGATGATCTCGTTGGAAAAGCGGATATTCTCGGTTGTGTCCACGGACATATCCTCGGTGTAAATGCGGGATTCATCTATGCCGTCGCGGACAAGGCATCTGCGTATGCACTCGGCTTCCGAGATCTCCTCATTGCTGCCCTTTCCGCCCGTGGCTATGCAGACTGCGTCGGGGTGGGCGGCAAGATATTCCTCCGCCTTTCCTATGCGAAGTGCAAGCATAGGCGACGGTTCGCCGTCAAGCACCTGGCAGCCCAGAACGATCACGGTCTGCGGAGAGCCGGTCGCGGAGACTGCAACTGCCTTTTCCGTGCCGCTTATCATCTCAGAGACTATAAATCCCGATATGACCGCGCAGTACACGGCAAATGCAGCAAGGATCCCGCCGCATATCTTTGCGGCTATACGAAGCGGTTTTTTCTTTCGCAGGAACGGATATGCTATCGCAAGCAATATGACGGCAGTGCAGTATGCCGAGCCGATAGTGTTGCCGTAGTTTATCTGGTTTAGGCTGATAGTGTAGAGGAATGTCCAGAGCAGAAACGCACATAC
This sequence comes from Ruminiclostridium sp., assembly GCA_017635095.1. Classification (GTDB taxonomy): domain Bacteria; phylum Bacillota; class Clostridia; order Oscillospirales; family Ruminococcaceae; genus Ruminiclostridium_E. The sequence continues at coordinate 7,698 of JAGBMA010000235.1, forward strand.
TGCGGCTGCCGAATACCGAAGCACCGCGAACAGTATGTCCGCGGGCTTTGCTTTATCTGTCATTTTACTTGCCGCAGAGCTTTCTGAAGCGCTCCATGGCTTCCTTGGTGTTTTCAAGAGTGTTGAACGCGGTAAGACGGAACCAGCCGTCGCCGTTCTTTCCGAAGCCCTCACCCGGAGTACCGACAACTTCCGCTTCGTTAAGGAGCTTGTCGAAGAAGTCCCAGCTTCCCATTCCGAACGGACATCTGAACCAGATGTAGGGGCTGTTCTTGCCGCCGGTGTACTTTATGCCGAGCTCGTCGAACGTCTGAGCCATTACTCTTGCATTATCCATGTACTTTTCTATGACAGCCTTGGTCTGCTTCTGTCCTTCCTCGGTGAAAACGGCCTCGGCTGCACGCTGAACGGGGTACGCCACGCCGTTGAACTTGCTGCCCTCGCGGCGGATCCAGAGGTCACGGAAGCTGTGATCGTTGCCGGCGCTGTCCTTGAGCATAAGTTCCTTCGGGATCACGGTGTAGCCGCAGCGGACGCCGGTAAATCCCGCAGTCTTCGACAGCGAGCATATCTCGATGGCACAGGTCTTTGCTCCGTCGATGCAGAATATCGAGTGAGGGATATCGGGATCGTAAATGAATGCTTCATAAGCGGAGTCGTAGATTATGACCGAGCCGTTTGCATTCGCATAGTCCACCCATTCCTTGAGCTGTGCGGCAGTATATGCCGAGCCGGTGGGGTTGTTGGGTGAGCAGAGGTAGATGATGTCCGCTTTCACGTTTTTGTCGGGCATTGCCGCGAAACCGTTGCTCTCATCGGAGTTCGCGAAAAGTATCTCCCTGCCGCCCATAACGTTTGCGTCAACATAAACGGGGTATGCAGGGTCGGTGATAAGTACGGTGTTGTCGGCGGAGAGAATGTCGCCGATATTTCCGCAGTCCGACTTTGCACCGTCGCTTACGAGGACTTCTTCGGCTGAGATATCCGCGCCGTTCTTCTTGTAGTATGCCGCTATAGCTTCACGGAGAAAGTCATAACCGAGACCGCTGTCCTCGTAACCGCGGAATGTTTCTTTCACGCCCATTTCCTCGGAAGCTTTCTTCATTGCATCAACAACAGCGGGAACAAGCGGGAGTGTAACATCGCCTATGCCCATTCTTATTATCTTGTTATCGGGGTGAGCTGCTATATATTCGCGCACACGCTTGCCTATCTCGATAAAGAGATAGCTCTTCTTCAGGTTGAGAAAGTTTTCATTCATTTTAGCCATAGTTGTCTTGTCCTTTCGGTGTATAATATTGCGAAGAGTCGCCGATCCTGCACAGCACGGAGGACCGGAACGGATTGTACATTCATTATACCACATATCATGTGATTTGCAAATAGTTTTTGAGAAAAAAGATTAAAAATCTGCAATCCGGTCAATAATGAAATTGCAAAGAAAGGGTGACGCAAAATGACAGCAAGGGAAAAGAGGCTTGATATAGCCATGCTTCTCGGTACGGCGGCAGCGATAATAACCGCCATGTTCGCGGGTTTCGCGAGAGAATGCGACGAGTTGAGGGAAAGCACGTTCAGACTGCACATTCTTGCAAATTCGGACAGTGAAAGCGACCAGCGGATAAAGTACGCGCTCCGGGATTACATACTGGACGACCTCGGAGACGTGTTCGGAAGCTGCGGAAGCGCGGAGCAGTCCCGTGAGCTTGCAGAGCGCAATCTCGGCTATATCACTGCCCGCGCCAATGAGTTCCTCGCGGATATAGGAAGCGCACAGACGGCCCGGTGCAGCGTTGAGACCTGCGATTTCCCCACCCGGGTGTACGGCGAGACAACGCTTCCGGCGGGGGAATACAGCGCCCTTCGCATCGAGATAGGGGCGGGCGCGGGAAAAAACTGGTGGTGCGTGCTATACCCGAAAGTCTGCGTAGGCGCAGCGAGCCTTCCGCGTTCGCCGCTCCCGCGCCGCGAACTGTACGAACGCAGAAAAGCCGCCGACAGGGCTACTGCCGACAGCTTAAAGGCACAGCGCGGAGAGATCGAGTTCCGCTTTGCTCTGTATGACGCACTCAAGGCGCTTTTAGGCTAACTGCGTTTGCGCTCGAAGTATTCCTGCGGTTTCTTGCAGACGGGGCAGTATTCCGGGGCGCTTGTGCCGTGGTGAAGATGCCCGCAGTTACGGCATATCCACACGATCTCGCCCTCTTCGGTAAAGACCTTGCCGCTGTTTATAAGGTCGAGGAGCCTGCGGTAGCGCGCCTCGTGCTCTTTTTCGACCTCGCCGACCATATCGAAGAGTGCCGCTATATTGTCAAACCCCTCATCTCTTGCGGTCTGCGCGAAGCCCGCGTACATATCCGTCCATTCGTAATGCTCACCGCCCGCCGCGTTTTCGAGCGCAGCCGCCGTATTCGCGGGGATCCCACCGCTTATCTGCGAAAGCCAAAGCTCCGCGTGAGCCCGCTCGTTGTCCGCGGTCATATCGAAAATGTCCGCTATCTCGCGGTTTCCCTCTTTCCGCGCGATCTCGCCGTAGATGTTGTATTTCGTCCGCGCCTGCATCTCCCCCATTACTGCTGTTTTCAGGTTTTCGAGGGTCTTTGATCCGTCTAACTGCATAATATCATCTTCCTTTCGGGGATATTATGTGCAGATTGCGGCTTTTTATGCTGTCTCCACCGAAAATGGATAAATCCGATCACTGCAAGTGTCAGGCATACCACGGTATCAATCGTTTACTCATACAGCACCCCATAAAACAAAAACCCTGCCGCTCGGGCAGGGTGAAAGATATCTGAGATCAGCCTTCTGTATTCTCTTCGATGTACTTTACTACATCGCCTACAGTCTTGATATTCTCTACCTGATCGTCGGGTATCTCAAGATCAAACTCGTCCTCGAAGCTCATAACGAGATCAACGATGTCAAGGGAATCTGCACCGAGATCGTCCTGTATGTTGGAATTGAGAGTTACCTTATCCTCGTCAACGTCGAGCTGGTCAACTATAATGCTTTTAACTTTGTCGAATATCATAATTATTGCCTCCGTTTGTTTTATTTTCTGTTACCATTATAAATGATACAATTCAAAAAATCAATAGCTTTTTGCATTTTTTATAAAATTAGCAATTTTGCACAATCGCATCGCCGCGATTTATGCATTGCGCACAAATTCGCATCAGCGCCGTATGTCATGAATTATCCCGGAACTCACCTATCCTGCGGAACTTTTCGTAGCGTCTCTCAAGCATCTCGTCGGTGCTTACGGAGCACAGTCTCGGCAGCGACTCGGTAAGATATTCGGCAATGTTCTCGATCATGAGCGCGGGGTCTCTGTGGGCACCGCCGTCGGGCTCCTCTATAATATGTTCGCACACGCCGAATCTGAGCAGATCTTCGGCTGTTATTTTCATGAGTTCAGCCGCTTCCGACTCCCTCGTCGGGTCTTTCCAGAGTATAGACGCGAACCCTCTGGGCGAGATCACGGAATAAAGCGCGTTTTCAAGCATAACGAGCTCGTCGCATACCGCAAGAGCAAGAGCACCGCCGGAACCGCCCTCGCCGAGTACAATAGTAAGTATCGGCGTTTTCAGGGTCATAAACTCCATGAGGTTGCGGGCGATAGCTTCACCCTGTCCGCGCTTCTCGGCATCAATGCCGCAGAACGCGCCGGGCGTATCGACGAAACAGATCACGGGTCTGTGGAACTTTTCCGCCTGTTTTGCAAGTCTCAGAGCCTTGCGGTAACCCTCGGGGTGGGGCATGGAGAAGTTGGAGCGCTTGTTTTCTTCGAGATTCCTGCCCTTGACCTGGGCTATGACAGTCACAGGCGTGCAGTCGAACATACCAACACCGCCGATAATGGCAGCGTCGTCTCCGAAATGCCTGTCTCCGTGGAGTTCAAGGAAGTTGTTGAAAAGTGCCGGGATATAATCCTTTACTGTAGGTCTGCCCTTTTCGCGGATTATCGAAAGCCGCTGGGTCGCGGTAAGACTGCTCATAACGCGGCACCTCCCTTGTATTCTTCCGAGCGGGTGTAGTTATGGGTGCGGAAGATCTTTGAGAGAGTCGGCCGCATGACCTTTCTCTCGACTATCATATCGACGAAACCGTTTTCGAGCATGAACTCGGCAGACTGGAAATCATCGGGAAGCTTCTGCTTTATGGTGCCTTCGATGACGCGGCGGCCTGCAAATCCGATAAGGACTTTGGGCTCGGCTATGATGATATCGCCGAGGCTTGCGAAAGATGCCGTAACGCCGCCGGTGGTAGGATCGGTCATGACCGTGACATAGAGCTGGCCGGATTCACTGTGGCGTGCGATCGCGCCGGAAGTCTTTGCCATCTGCATGAGTGAGATTATGCCTTCCTGCATTCTCGCGCCGCCCGAAGCCGTGAAAAGCACGACGGGGAGCTTGTGTTCGGTGGCGTACTCAAAGGCGCGTGTGATCTTCTCGCCTACGACGCTTCCCATACTTGCCATCATGAAATTGCTGTCCATGATGCCGATGACGGTCTTGTAGCGGTGGATCGTGCATACACCGGTAACGACAGCTTCCCTGAGCCCGCATTCTTTCTGCAGTGCCGCGATCTTGTTCTCATATCCGGGAAAATCAATGGGATTGACGGAAGTGAGCCCTGCGTCGAGCTCGGTGAACGTACCCTTGTCTGCAGTCATTTCAAGGCGCTCGCGGAAATTGATGCGTGCGTGATAGTTGCAGGCTGAGCAGACGGAGCGGTTTCTCTCGAAATCATCTCTGTAAACGACTGTTCCGCAGCGCGGACATTTGAACAGAAGCCCTTTTGGTATCTCAACTTTCGGGGACGCTTTTTTCTGCTTTGGGTCGGCCTTAGGCTTGGTGTCTGCCATAGACCGGTCTTTGACTACTTTGAAAAGATCTTCTAAAGCCATAAAACCTCACTGCTTTTCTGAAAAGCATAAACTGTGATACAGAAGAATTGTCTTTTTTCTGACAACAAATGAAAGCGGCGTACCGGATGCTATATCAGCTGTTTCCGGTTAAGGAAGCCTATGTCGAACTCGCCTTTGTTGAACTCCTCGTCGCGGAGCAAGGCGAGCTGGTAGTCGATGTTGGTCTGAACGCCCTCTATGAGCATTTCCCCGAGTGCCACGCGCATCTTCGTGATGGCCTCTTCTCTGTCCTGACCGTGGACTATGAGCTTTGCTATCATATTGTCGTAATACTGCGGGATCTCGTACCCCTGATAAACTGCAGTATCTATACGGACTCCGAAACCGCCCGGACAGTGTACCGATTCGATCTTTCCGGGACAGGGGCGGAAGCCGTTCCTGGGATCCTCGGCGTTGATGCGGCATTCTATCGTATGCCCGTCGAGATGCACATCGGACTGTTTTATGCGGAGCTTTTCGCCGTTTGCAATAAGTATCTGCTGTTTTACAAGGTCGATACCTGTCTCCATTTCGGTGACGGGGTGCTCGACCTGAATGCGGGCGTTCATTTCCATGAAGTAGAAGTTCCTGTCCTTGTCAACAAGGAACTCGACCGTGCCGGCGTTGTGATAGCCGCAGGCTTTTGCCGCCTTGACCGCAGCCTCACCCATTTTCTGCCGGAGCTCCGGTGTCATTATGGGGCTCGGGGACTCCTCAAGCACCTTCTGATTGCGGCGCTGGCAGGAGCAGTCGCGCTCGCCGAGGTGGATAACGTTTCCATGCTCGTCGGCAAGGATCTGAATTTCCACATGGCGCGGGTCAACTATGAACTTTTCGATGTAAACCTCGTCGTTGCCGAAGAAACGGAGCGCTTCTTCTTTCGCGGCAGTGAAAGCTGCACCGAGCTCGGCTTCGCTGTCGGCACGCCTTATGCCGCGTCCGCCGCCGCCCGCACTGGCTTTGACGAGAACGGGGTAGCCTATCTCCGCTGAAATGCGAACCGCGTCTTCAAGGGACTCCACAACTCCGTCGGAGCCGGTAACTACCGGTACTCCCGCCTTTATCATGGTGGCTTTGGCGTTCGCCTTGTCACCCATAGCTTCCATGGCTTCCGCGTCGGGTCCTATCCACTTGATGCCGCACCTGCTGCAAAGGCGCACAAAGCGGCTGCTCTCGGAGAGAAATCCGAACCCGGGGTGGATAGCCTGAGCGCCGGTTATCTCACAGGCTGCAAGTATAGCGCGGGTATTGAGGTAGCTGTCGGTACTCCGGGCGCCGCCGATACAGACGGACTGGTCGGCGATCTGCGCGTGGAGCGCGTTCCTGTCGGCGGTGGAATAGACCGCGACAGTCTGGATGCCGAGTTCGCGGCAGGCGCGTATTATGCGGAGCGCTATCTCGCCGCGGTTGGCAATAAGTATTTTATCAATCATAAGCTTTGCTTCCGTTGTTTATTTTATCGCGAAGGAGAATTCGCCGGTGCAGGCCTTCTCGCCGTTCACTGTTGCCACGCCCTTGCCGACGCCCACGGGACCCTTGACCTTTACGATCTCGACCTCAAGGCGAAGGGTGTCGCCGGGAACTACCTGGCGGCGGAATTTTGCTTCCTTTACACCGCCGAAGAAACCGATCTTTCCTTTGTTCTCCGGCATCATCAGCATAGCCACGGCTCCCGCCTGTGCCATCATCTCAAGAATAAGCACACCGGGAACTACGGGGTAGTCCGGGAAATGACCCTTGAACCAGAAATCATCGGCTTTGATATGCTTGAGTGCAACTACACGATTGCCTGCTTCTATCTCCTCTATCTCGTCTATGAGGAGGAACGGGTCGCGGTGGGGAATGATCTCCTTTATCTGCTCGATATCCATTTTCATAGTAAAGTCTCCTTATTCTATGCGGAGTATGGGCTGACCGAACTCAACAGTCTCGCCGTCCTCAACGAAGATCTCCGCAACAACGCCGTCGAACTCGCTTGTTACCTCGTTCATGAGCTTCATGCTCTCTATAATGAAGAGCACGTCACCCTTGGAGACCTGCCTGCCGACAGTGACGAACGGCGGCTTATCCGGCGACGGAGCCGCATAGAACGTGCCCACGATAGGCGAGCTCATCACATTTCCGCTCTTGTGTCCGGAAGTCTCCCTGCCGGTCATGTCGGGCTGGGGCGGGAGCATTCCCTGCTGAGGGAACGCGGTCTGGGGCTGCTGCATTGGCATAGGCGGCGGGGGCATCATGGGCGGGTGTTTCTCGCCGAGCTCGATCTCGAACTTATCGTTTTTTATGCGGAAATAGCCGAGCCCGCTGTCCTTCATAAGGTCTATGTATTCTTTAGCCGCGCCGAGCAGCTCATTGTGTTCGTATTGCATAACGTACCTCCGTTATCTGTCCGCGGGCAGGAAGCACAGCGTAGCGTTGTGACCTCCGAAACCGAGGGAGTTGCTTATCGCGCCGGTGATCTTCATATCTCTCGTACCGCCCTTGCAGCAGTCGAGATCGCATTCCTCGTCATCGACTTTAAGCCCGACGGTCGGATGAACGAACCCGTTCTTTATCTGAAGTGCAACTGCAACAGTTTCAAGTCCGCCCGCAGCTCCGAGGAGATGTCCGGTCATGGATTTGGTCGAATTGACCGCGATCTTGTATGCATGGTCGCCGAAGGCCTTTTTGAGCGCATTCGTTTCCGTCGAGTCGTTCATTTTCGTAGATGTGCCGTGGGCGTTGCAGTAGTTTACCGTCTCAAAAGGAACGCCTGCTTCCTCCACTGCGAACTGCATGGCCTTCGCGCCCGCATCACCGTCGGGAGAGGGGCTCGTTTCATGGTAAGCGTCACAGGTGGCGCCGTACCCCGCGAGCTCTGCGTATATCTTTGCGCCGCGTTTTACCGCGTGCTCATATTCTTCGAGAATGACAATTCCTGCGCCTTCGCCGAGCACGAAGCCCGAGCGCTCCTTGTCGAATGGTATTGAGGCACGGTCGGGGTCGGTGGAGCGGGTAAGAGCGTGCATATTATTGAAGCCCGCCATGGAGAACCCTATGCTGCAGGCTTCGGTACCGCCGGCTACCGCACAGTCAAGATATCCGTGCTTTATCATTCTGAATGCTTCACCGACAGCGTGGGTCGAAGAAGCGCAGGCGGAAACGATAGAATAGTTCACGCCCTTGAAGCCGGTCTTTATTGCAACAACGCCGGGAGCCATGTTCCCTATCATCATCGGGATAGTGAAAACGGAGACGCGTCCGTTGCCCTTGTTGTGGTAGTTGAGGAGCTGCTCCTCGGTGGTCTGTATGCCGCCGATACCGCTTGCGATTATCACGCCGCGCTTGTAGGGGTCGATATCCGCGAAATCGGAGCCCGCGTCCTCAAGCGCTTTCTTTGCGGCATAGACCGCATAGCGTGTGACAGCATCGGTGCGTCTTGCTTCCTTTTTATCTATGTATTCGGAATCGTCGAAGTTCTTTACCCTTGCAACAACGTTTAGCTCCTCGCTCTGGCCGGGAAACCAGGGTTCAAGAGTGAACCCGTGCTTTCCGGCTCTGAGGTTCGTGCAGAACTCATCGACCGTGTTGCCTATGGGGCTTAAAATGCCGAGTCCGGTTATGACTACTCTTCTCATACTTTCTCCTTTGGTGGATCAAATTCCGCTGCATATCACGCAGCTCTCAAAGCCTGCGGAGCGGCCGTGCGGTACGGCGCACCGCTTACATCGACAGACCGCCGCTTATCTCTATGGTCTGTCCTGTTATATACGAAGCGTTATCGGATAGCAGGAAGGAAACGACAGACGCGATCTCTTCCACCTCACCGAAACGCTTGAGGGCGATCTGATCGAAGATCTTAGCCTTCTGCTCATCTGTGAGCTTGTCGGTCATGGGGGTCTTGATAAGTCCGGGAGCTACCGCGTTCACGCGGATACCGCGGGCGCCCACCTCTTTTGCCGCGCTCATGGTCATACCTATGATCGCCGCCTTGGAAGCGGAATAGTTGAACTGACCGGGGTTGCCGTAAAGTCCGGCTACCGAAGCCATGTTCACGACCGCACCGTGCTTCTGCTTCATCATGATCTTTATGGTGGGCTTCATCATATTGAAAACAGACTTCTGGTTGACCGCGATAACGCTGTCATACTGCTCCTCGGTCATGAGGGTGAGAAGGGTGTCTTTGGTGATACCCGCGTTGTTCACGAGAGCGTCGATGCTGCCGAATGCGTCCTTGACGGACTTGACAAGCTCGGCGCACTGCCCGAAATCGGACACGTCCGCAGGGAATATCTCTGCTCTTACGCCGCTTTTCCTGCACTCTTCGGCAACCTCTTCAGCCTTTACCCTGCTGTCGTTGGTCGGATAGTAGTTTATCGCGATGTCCCAGCCGTCTCCGGCGAGCCTCTTTGCAATGCACGCTCCTATTCCCTGAGAAGCGCCTGTTATCAGTGTTACTGCCATATGTTTTTCCTTTCGGTCGTGTCGGTTTAACGGATCATTTATTCAGAAGCTTTTCCGCCTGTGCGAACATATCCGTGATGATGTCCTTGCAGGGCTTTATATCGTTTATCATACCGGCTATCGCGCCGCACATGAAAGAGCCGTTCTCAAGGTCGCCGTCAACCACGGCTTTGCGGAGAGAGCCCGCCGAGATCTGCTCAAATTCCTCGGGAGTGCCGCCGTCTTTCTCAAAAGTCTGGAGCTTCTTTGCAAGCTTGGACTTGACATTTCTGCACGGGTGACCCGTGTAGCGTCCGGTAACTATACTGTCGGTATCTTTCGCGCCGATGACGAGATCCTTGTAGTTCTGATGTATCCGGCATTCCTCGCTTGCAAGGAACCTTGTGCCCACCTGAACGCCCTCGGCTCCGAGCATGAACGAAGCTGCGATACCGCGGCCGTCCGCGATGCCGCCGGCAGCAAGGACAGGTATCTCAACTGCGTCAACGACCTGGGGCACAAGACACATGGTAGTGTTCTCACCGATGTGACCGCCGCTTTCGGTACCCTCGGCTATGACCGCGTCAGCCCCTGCGCGCTCCATACGCTTTGCCAGTGCCACCGACGGGACCACGGGTATCACCTTTACTCCCGCGGCTTTCCATTTCTCCATGAATTTGCCCGGGTTCCCGGCTCCGGTAGTAACAAAGGCAACACCCTCGTCAACAACGAGCTGGGCGAGCTCTTCTGCATTGGGGCTGAGGAGCATAACATTGACGCCGAAAGGCTTGTCGGTGAGGGATTTTGCGCGTCTTATCTGCTCACGCAGGTAATCTATCGGCGCAGCGCCGCCTGCGATTATGCCGGCTCCGCCCGCGTTCGATACGGCTGCAGCAAGAGTGCTTTCCGCGACCCATGCCATTCCGCCCTGCAGTATCGGGTATTCTATCCCAAGAAGTTCGGTTATCCTTGTTTTCATAGTATCTGTCCTTTCAGTCAGTTTTCCGCTCAGCCGCCGCTCTGTATATAACGGTGTCCGTCACTGGTTGAACACGATAGCGCCGCTTGTAAGGCCGGCGCCGAAGCCGACGAGACATATCGTCATGCCGTCTTTTATCCTGCCCGCCTGTTTCAGCTCAGCAAGACAGGTGGGAATGCAGGCGCTTGAAGTGTTGCCGCGCTTTTCGAGGTTCACATATACCTTATCCGCCGGGATCCCCAGAGACTTTACCGCGCTCTCGATGATGCGCGCATTCGCCTGGTGAGGTATGTAAAGGTCGATATCGTCAAGACCGAGACCCGCGCGCTCAAGCACTTTGCGGACGGCGGAATCCATTGCTTCGACCGCAAATTTGTACACAGCCTTTCCGTTCATCTGCAGAGTATGGGTCTTGGCTTCATTGTCTATGATGCCCACAGGCGCGATATCCGGTTTCAGAAGCGGGCAGTTCGCGCGGCTCTGATCCACCTTGCAGTAAAGCGCGTTGAAGAAATCGCCCTTTGCGCTGAGATATGACCACATGGGCTTGTCGCTCTTCGTCACCACCGCGGCACCGGAGCCGTCGCCGAAAAGAATGCTTGCCGAGCGGTCTGTGTAGTCACAGTGGGGTGCGAGTCTCTCGCTCGCAACAACGAGAATGTTCCTGTAATCGCCGTCCTCAAGGAAGCGGGAAGCTGTATCGAGCGCATTGATGAAGCCGGTGCAGGCCGAATTTATGTCAAACGCCGCCGCGTTCTGTGCGCCCACCTCATGCTGAACAAGGCACGAAAGCGCGGGATAGAAGTAATCCGGCGAACAGGTGGCTGCAAGGACAAGGTCGATCTCCGAAGGGTCGATACCGCTGTCCGCGACCGCAGCTTTTGCGGCTTCCGAAGCCATGACAAAATTGGGGGTGTCGGTGGAAATGCGGCGCTCCCTTATGCCTGTCCTCGAATATATCCATTCATCGTTGGTATCAAGAAAAGTTGAGAGCCAGTCGTTGCTTGCGATAGTTTCCGGCACATACATTCCGGTGCCGATAATTTTTATTCCGCGCATTTTATCCTCACAGCCTATTGATTTTATATAAAAAATAGTATATAATAGTTCTTATCAGATCGTGCGAATGACCGCACATACATATTTATATTATAACAGTACGGCTCGTTTTTGTCAATATCGCACAATAATTTTTTTGCAAATTTGGCACATTGTACTGCAAAGAAAGGGAAATTTATGTCAACTGCACTTTTATTTTCGGGGCAGGGTTCACAGTATGCAGGAATGGGAAAACCGCTCTGCGACGCACAGCCCGGCGTTTATGATGAGATATTCCGGGTCGGGAGCGATATACTCGGCTTCGACCTGAAAAAGACGATGTTTGAGGGCACAGCCGAGGAGCTTGCCGAGACCCGGGTATCCCAGCCTGCGATATTCACGATGTCGCTGATGTGCGCGAAGAAGTTTGAGCTGGACGGAGGAACATTCGATGCCGTTGCCGGGCATTCTCTCGGCGAGTATGCGGCGCTCGTGTGCGCAGGCGCGGTGGATATGCCCACAGGCTTCACGCTCATAAAGCACCGTGCTGCGTGCATGGACAAGGCCGCAAAGAAGAACGGCGGCAAAATGGCCGCGATAATCGGGCTTGACGCACAGGCGGTCGAAGCGGGCTGCGCGGAAGCTGCCGCAGACGGCGATTACGTTGTTCCGGTAAACTACAACACCCCTGTTCAGACCGTTATCGCGGGAAGCGAAGCCGGCGTGGCAAAAGCCGCGGAGCTGCTCAAAGCGAAGGGCGCTAAGCGTGCAGTCCCCCTCGCGGTGGCTGCGGCATTCCACAGCGAGTACATGAAAGAAGCCGCAGACGAGTTCGCAGCTCTTATCGCCGGCATAAAAATAGGTGCGCCGACAAAAACCTTCTACTCAAATGTGCTCGGCGCGGAGCTCACCGACTTCTCAGATATCCACGGACTTCTTGCCCGCCACATCTGCTCTCCCGTGCGCTTCACATCAGAGCTTGCCGCGATGCAGGCTGCCGGAACGGACAGGTTTGTGGAGTGCGGTCCCGGAAAAGCGCTTACGGGAATGGTGAAGAAGACGCTTGAAAATGTGACTGCTGAATCCATGGACGCGTGAGACTAAGCCGCGCCCACGGATATCTATTTGAAAGAAAGGAACTGCAATGAAAAAGTACGCACTTATCGGGCACCCGCTCGGTCACTCACTTTCACCCCAGATACACACGAGACTGATGAAGCTTGCCGGGATCGACGGCAGCTATGAGCTGCTCGATATACCGCCCGAGGAGCTTGAAACGAACTTCGGAAAGCTTGCGGAGCTTGACGGCTTCAACGCCACTATCCCGCACAAGGTCGGCATAATACCGTATTGCGACAGACTCGACGCGTCCGCAGAGCGTTTCGGCTCAGTGAACTGCGTAAAAAACGGGAGCGAAAAGACCGGCTACAACACAGACGTGTTCGGTTTTTCGCGCTCGATAGATATGCTCGGCGCTTCGCTCGCATCTCATGTCCTCGTGATAGGCTGCGGAGGCGTCGGGCGCATGATAGCGGCGGAAGCTGCATACAAAGGCGGAGATGTTACCGTTGCAGTCCTGCCGGACTACCTCATAGACGCGGAAAAGACGATCTCACAGATAAAGTCGAGAATGCCGCGGGCAAGGATCCGCTCGGCTGAGATACGCGGCGAAGTGCTTGCGGAAAGCGACCTCGGCGGCGCACACGGTTACGAACTGCTCATAAACGCGTCTCCCGTGGGAATGTTCCCGAAAGTAGATGCAATGCCCTGTACCGAGGACGTTATCGCCCATTCCGATGCAGTGTTCGATGTGATATACAACCCGAAGGAAACGCTTCTCGCAAAGACGGCAAAAGCCGCAGGAAAACCCGCCATGACAGGCATGGCAATGCTTGTGCTTCAGGCTGCCGCCGCTCAGGAGATATGGAACGGCGCGAAATTTGCCGACAGTGATCTCCGACAGCTTATCTCCGACATGGAAGATCTTGTATGACCGCATCATGCAGTATCGGACAACAGGTACAGAAACGCTTGCGGCATAAGCGCGAAGCCTTCGGTTTGCCCCGCTTTTCAAAAGCGGGCGAAGCGGAAGTCTGAAGGCAGGGCATAGTCCCTTCCCGATGCGCGAATGCGCCGACACATGAGGTACTCATAATGAAAATATATCTATGCGGGTTCATGGGCTGCGGTAAGTCGCGCATCGGACGTGAGCTCGCCAAAAAAACCGGAATGCAGTTCGCAGACCTTGACGCGTACATAGTCAGGCATGAGAACATGACCATTCCGCAGATCTTTGAGAAATACGGTGAGCCGCATTTCCGCGCCCTTGAGGCAAAATACATATCCGAAATGCCCGACAATTCCGTTGTTGCCCTCGGCGGCGGTGCGATAATAAACGACAACACGGCAAAGACAGCTCGCGAAACGGGAAAGGTAATATTCCTCGACGTGGATTTTGCTACCTGCTACGGGCGCATAAAAGACGATCCGAACCGCCCTCTTGCCCACAACAATCCCGAGGAAAAGGTGCGGGAGCTGTATGAAACACGCCGCCCGATCTACTCGGAGCGCGCCGACATCATCATCAAAGCTGCGGGGACTCCTGCACAGATAACCGACATGATAAGGAAAAGCCTATGATAATCTGCAATGCGAAAATATTTACCGCCTCTGACGAGAATGAGATAATCGAGTGCGGCTTCATAGAAACGAGCGGCGGCATAATAACCGCCGTCGGCAGCATGGACGACTTCGGCGGGAGCCTTGACTCCGGCGATGTGATAGACGCTTCCGGTCTCACCGTTTATCCTGCATTTGTCGATGCGCACTGTCACATCGGTATATGCGAGAACGGGCTCGGCTTCGAGGGGGACGACGTGAACGAAGAGACCGACCCCTCTACCCCGCATCTTCGTGCGATAGATGCAATAAACGCAGCCGACCTCTGCTTCTCCGAAGCTGCACGCGCCGGCGTAGGCACCGTAGTTACCGGTGTCGGAAGCGCTAACCCTGTCGGCGGCAATTTCCTTGCAATGAAGACATACGGAAGCTCCCGCATTGACAAGCTTATCGTCAGGGATCCGGTCTCGATCAAATTCGCGCTCGGCGAAAACCCCAAGAACGTGTACCACGACAGGGACGAAACGCCTATGACGAGAATGGCGACTGCGGCGGTCATACGCGAGCAGCTCATGAAAGCCCGCCGCTACATGGAAGACCTCGCCGAATACGAACGCACCAAAGGCACGGACGACGAGACGACCCGCCCCGACTTCGACATAAAATGCGAGGCACTCATGCCGCTGCTGAAACGGCAGATAAAGGCACATTTCCACTGCCACCGCCAGGACGATATCTTCACCGCTGTACGCATAGCTAAAGAGTTCTCTCTCGACTATGTGCTTATCCACGCGACGGACGGTCATCTTATAGCCGACGAGCTGCATGACGAACGCGCGGAATGCATAATCGGCCCCCTGTTTGCGGACAGGTGCAAGCCCGAGCTCATAAACCAGAGCATAACCAACGGCGCTAAACTTTACAAGCACAAAGTCCCGTTCGCCATATGCACCGATCACCCGGAAACGCCGGTGCAGTATCTCCCTGTCACTGCCGGAATAGCGGTCCGGGGCGGTCTCCCGAGGGAAGAAGCGATACGCGCGGTCACGATAAACCCGGCGAAGATCTGCGGCATAGATGACCGTGTCGGAAGCATAGAGGTCGGCAAGGACGCGGACTTGACTGCGTTCCGCGGCGAGATATTCGACATCACGGAAAACCCGGAATTTGTCATAATAGGCGGCAAATTCGTTGACTGATAAGCCGGCGCAAACTGCAAATTTATAAAAATTATCCCATTCTGTCACGATACTTTCACAATCACGGGGTAAACTGTAAGGGAAAAATGACCCGAACGGCGGTGAAACTATGAAAGCTATCGCAACTATAACGGCGCTTCTGGCGGCAGTATGCGCTGTAAGCGGCTGCAGCGGGATATACGCTGCGGACGTATATTCCCGTGCAGTTGACCCGTACACACCTGTGAACGAGGAGGACGTGCGCTTCGGGGAGTGCACGATAAGCTTTGATGACGGCGTAAGCGTTGCCGGACAGGGCGCATGGTACAAAGACGGCAACATAGTTATCTCCGAGGGCGGGGTTTACAAGATCACCGGCTCTTTCGACAGCGGCTGCATCAACATAGACACTCCGGATCCGGTCAAACTCATCTTCTCAAACGCCGTTATAACAAGTCCCGACGGTTCTGCGGTCATTTCGGATTCCGACAAGCTCATAATAGCTTCCGACGGCGTAAACACGATCACCGGAAGCTCCGGAAACTCCGCAGTCACCACGTCAGGCTCGCTCCTTATCGCCGGCATCGGCAGCATGGATATCGGCGGCATAATCTCGCGCGGCGGTATCCGCTTCTCCCGCGATGTTTCAACAGCCTGTGAAATAATCCGCACCGATGACGGTGACCTTATCTCCGGCACCCTCTGCGTGCGCTGATCGCCCTGCGCGGGCGGCGGTACGGCGCTCACGCGCGTGTGGGGCTCTGCCCCACACCCCGTGTCCGGCGCTCCCGCGCTTTACTCTCCCGAGTGGGGCCAGCCTACGCGGCTGGATCGCGGCAGGGCAAGCCCTGCACCCGAAGCTGTCGCGATTAGTCTTGACAGAAATCAGAAACATACATAAAAACAGCAGACTCGTAACGTTCGGGTCTGCTGTTTTTCACGTTATGTGCAGAAACTGTCTCACTTAGCGCGGCAGCTGCTAAAGTTTTTTTGGAAAGAGAGAGGGGTCGAGGGGAGCTGACACCCCATAAAGAAGTTTCCTTGTTTCCTTTGGCAGCGCGATTTCTCACGCTGCCGTTTTCTTATATTCTCTGCTGTCGAGTGTGATCGTAGCGACATACACATTGAAACGGAAGTGTATTTCAACTTCCTGCTCGCGGTGACCGCTGGACTTGTCGGCTTCGTGTACGACGATTTTCTCGACGAACTCGTGCATCAGCTTTGGAGTAAGCTCCGGAATGTGCTCGTACTTGCGGACAATCTGTAAGAAGTGGGATATATCGCTGTTTTTTTGCTCTTTGGCTTCAACTAAAGCATTGAGCTTTGCAACTTCCGATTTCAGCTTTTTCTGCTCGTCCGTATAGTTTGCCGACATCTGCGAAAAACGCTCGTCGTCGATCTTGCCGAGAACATTGTCCTCATACAGTCTTGTAAACAGCCTGTCAAGTTCTTCAATGCGCCGTTCGTCTTTTCCAATCAGTTTCTTTGCTTTCCTGACTTCATCGAGGTGCGAAGCTGCCGACTGTTCCATAGACCGTTTCACAAAGCCGTCCTCGTCGTCACTGACTGTACAAAGCAGCTTGTTTATCTCGCTCAGCACGATCTCTCCGAGTATGCAAGTCCGAATGTAGTGTGCGGAGCATTCGTTGTAATGCCGCGAATATGTGGAACATTTCAGGCTTTCTTGGCTTTTCGGCACATTGCCGCCCCGCATAATGTAGAGCTTTTTGCCACAATCGGCGCAATAGACGATACCGGAAAACGGGTTAGGCTCCGAACACTTCTTTTGTGGTCTGCGCTTGCTTTCACGAAGCTGCTGAACGAGGTCGTAATCGTGCTGCGAGACTATCGGCTCGTGCGTGTTCTCGAAAACTACCCACTCCTCCTTTGGCAGGTCGATCCGCTTCTTGCATTTGTAAGACTTTTTTGTCGTCTTGAAGTTGACCGTGTGACCGACGTATTCGAGCCGTTCGAGAATATCCCGAATGCTGCGGTGATCCCAATTTGCATTGCCTGAACCTAATGAGTGTATAGTCGGGGTAGGTACACCTTCGGCATTCAGAGCTCTTGCGATCTGCCGAGGACCGCGCCCTTCAATACACAGCTTGAATATACGTCTGACCACTTCGGCGGCGGGCTCGTCAATAACCCATTTGTCCTTGTCGTCTTCTGACTTTTTGTAGCCAAATGGCGGGTTGGAAGTCAAAGGCTTTCCCGACATA